>DOJA01000146.1 GCA_003511945.1 Phycisphaerales bacterium
AGTGGGGGAAGTGGGGGAGGTGGCGGATGGCGCATCGCCATCGTCGAGAGACTCGGGCGCGGGCGGCGTTGGATCGCGCGTGAGGCGGGGTCCGCCGTCGAGGGCGCTGATCGTCGCGCCGAGCAGGGAGTCCAGCGTGCGGGCCGCGTCGCGCAGCCAGCGGACATTGGTGGTGTCGCGCTCGATCTGGCGGGCCTGGCGGTCCTCGGGAGAGAGCGCCTCGTCGAGGATCAGGGCGCGGTCGGCTCGGAATCGCTTGAATGCGCCGGCCTGGTTGAGGCGCTGGACCAGCTCGTACGCGGGCGCGATCTTCTGGACCCGGGCGCGGACGCCATGCACTTCGTCGATGAGGGCGTTCAGGCGGGCCGGATCGTGGCGAACTGTCCGCATCCGGCGCAGGAGCCCCTCGGCTTGCTCCGAGCCCTCGCCGACAAGGCGGACCTCGCGACGGAGCGAGTCAAGACGATTGCGGAGTTGGCGTCGACGGGAGGGGGTGTCCATCGGTGCGCCCCGCGTCGCGCTCCCTGGCCTCTCTCCACTCACCGCGCTGGAGGGAGTGTAGAACTCGCCCAGCGTCTCGCGCAGGGTCATCGCGCGGGTGTGGGCCTTGCGCACGCCGCCTTCGGTGGCGTCGATGGTGGTGAGCCCCGCTTCGCTGTCGGCAAGGAAGTAGCGCTCGAACTGCGCCAGGTAGGTGGACATCTGGTCGTCGGTGTAGACGGGGCGGCCGAGGTGGTCGGCCCGCTCGTGAAGGTGCCCCCGCCAACGGACGATGCGCTGCCACTCCATGAGTTCGAGTGTGTTGAAGGGGTTGAGCTCCGGGCCCCAGACCTCATGGATGGCGGCTCCGGGGGCGTAGTAGCGCCCGTCGGTGAACGCGAGGTCCTGACCGATCAGGATGACCGGATCGGCGCCGAGGTGGCGGGCGAGGGAGTACGCCAGGTGCGCGACGGTCGCGCCGGGGGGGATCGTGCCGTGCTCGCCCGCGAGGGCGCGCCCGAGGGCGAGGTCGAGCAGCGGCGCGCCGACCAGGCGGATCTCGCCTGGGAACGCCTCAAGAATGGCGGGGTTGGCCTTGGGTTCGGCGACGAGCGTGACCCCCGCGACATCCTCCGCTGTGAGCCCCTCGTAGAAGCGACGGCTGATCTCGTGATAGTCCAGCGCCGTCACGAAGTGCGGGCGGATACCCCGGGCGAGCAGCGTCTTGAGGACGGTCTGCACCGCGATGATGACGAAGCGGTCGCGCACGCCCGGCTCGGCGAGGAGCGCCAGGTTGCGCTGCAGCGACGGGCCGGCGCTGACGACGATCGCGGGGCGCCCCCCGGCGGTGTTCTTCAGGTCGGCGACGCCGCCCTTGAACGCGTAGTGATCGGCGTTCATCAGCAGGTTGCGCACGGTGACATCCATCTGCACCATGGTCGTGATGACCTGGGTGCGGATGGAGGCGACGACCTCGGTGACGCCCTGGGTGAACCGGGGCGAGGAGCCGCGGAGCCGCGCGACGCTCGGCGCGTGCTCGAGGAACTGCACGCCCATGGCCAGCAGCGGCTCGGCGCCCTCGACGGCGCGGGTGAGCGCGGGGGCGGCGTCGGGGTCGGCGATCACCAGGACATTGTGCTCGCGCAGGGCGCGGGAGAAGTCGATCCGCTCGAACGCCGCCCGGAGCAGGGCGGTGTCGGGCTCAAAGACGATGACCAGCGTGTGCTGGGCGGCCTTGCGCGCCAGTTCCAGGATGTGGTAGCCCAGCCCGAAGCCCAGCACGACCATCGCGCCGGCCTTTCGGAAGTCGGCGGCCTCCGCGAACGCGCGGGCCTCGTCGAGGGGCCGCCGGCGGGAAGCAAGGGCGCGCCCGTCGAGCGATGCGGTGGGGACCCCGGGCTGATCGGTGTCGGACCACACCAGGGACGACGGGAGCGCCGATCGGACGCACTCCGCCGCCGCGGGGGAGCGGAGGGACAGCGCCGAAAGATTGGCCTGGAGGGGCGACGCGGGAGCGCCCAGGGGAATGTGGGTGAGCGTGGTCATGGTCGCGGGGCCTACGCGCGGATTCGGCGCGGACCCACGGGCAGTCATCGGACCCCGGGCGGCCCGATCATGAAGGGGGCGCGAACCGGCGGGACCCGGCGCGCGAACAATGTGGGATGACCGATCAAAACGCGCTGGTGCTGATGGTGACGGACCTGGCTCCGGGGGGGTCGGGGGTTCCGGGGGTTCCGGGGGTCCCGGGGGTTCCGCGGGCTACGGGGGCTCCGGGGGGGTCGGAGGCGTGGTGGGAGCGGTGGGTGCTGGAGTCGCCCTGGGGGGCCGCGGGGGCGGTCCTGCTTGTCGCCATTGCAGCTGCGTGGGTGCTGAGGAGCCGCGGCTCGGCGCGGTTGGGGCTGCTGGTGCTGCTGGGGGGCCTTGCGGCGGCGGGGGGGATTGTCGGCGCGGGAGAGTGGGTGGTGACCGACCGGGAGCGGATCACGGGCCTGACCGCCGAGCTGGTTCGGTCGGCGGCGGAAGGAGACGCGCCGGCGCTGGAACGACTGCTCAGCGAGCGCGTGCTGGTGGCGACGGCCGGCGAGGTGGCCGAGGGCTTCGGCAAACCGGAGCTCCTCGGCGTGGCGGCCGCCCTGGGACGAACCGGGCTGCAACAATGGGACCAGCGATCCGCCGGTGCCGGGATGGACGGCAGGCACCTGGGGAGGGCCCGGGTGAACGTTCGGATTCACGAAATCGGCGGCCAACGGGGGTTGATCCCCTCGACATGGGAGGTGGGATGGACCCGGCAGACGGACGGAACCTGGCGAGCCACGCGGCTGGACCTGCTGACGATGTACGGGCGCCCGCCGAACCCGGGGTGGATCCACGAAGCGCGGAACATCGGGCGATGAGCGGCCCCGGGGAGTCCGCGTGGAGGATCGTCGATCCCCAGGGAGAGCCCATGTGGTCGGCGTACCTCGATTGCCGGTACCGGAACCTGTACCAGCCGTTCGGGCTGGGGCGGGAGGTCAACACGAGCGCGCTCGACACGCCCCCGGATCGCCCGGAGGTGCTGCACCGTGCGGCGATCGCCGGACGGGGGGCGGGCACGGGGGCGGCGAC
>DOJA01000026.1 GCA_003511945.1 Phycisphaerales bacterium
CCGCCCCCGCCCCCGCCGGCGGTCTCGACCTGGAGATCGCTGATCCCGAACCAGCGCAGGAGCGGCCCCTGCCGCACGGTCACATTCTGGATGTTCTCGAAAGTGATCGTGGTCTCGTGGACGCTCATCACGCCGCGGCGCAGACGCATGGATCGCCCGCTGAGCACATACCAGGTCGTGTCGTAGCGCAGATGGATCGCCACATACGCGACGATGTCGGGCAGGACGATCGCGACAAAGAACAGCGGCGCCGTCACGAGCGCCGCGGTCCGGTGCCCGCCGCCCAGGATGGCGAGCCACACGACGAGCAGCCCCCCGTCGATGGCGGCCAGCGCGATCCAGAACTTCAGTTTGAGCAGTCGCAGCCACCCGTGCGACGGGCGCAGCCGGCGGAGCTCGGCCCCCAGATCCCCCGACTCCCCCGAATCCACCGGCAGGTCGGGCGCCTCGCGGGGCACGCGGAACAACCCCGCGAGGACCCCCCACACGCCCTCGTAGACCCAGGCCGACGCGCGTTCAGACGCCCCACTCACGGGCGGTCCCCCGCCCGCGCGGCCGACAGCGCCGCGCGCACGCCGACCAGTTCGTCGCGGATCTCCAGCAGCAGCGCGAGCGCTTCATCGTCGCCCGTCGCCCGGGGCTCACCGGGCGTCCCCTGCTCTCTCGCTCCGCGCATCCTCGTGTACAGGAAATCGCGCAGCGCCGCGAACTCCCGGACGCCCTCGATCTGCATCTCGGGCGTCGCGCTCCCCGAGGCGGTCTGCACGCTGACCGTCGCCAGCCCCATCCATCGCTGAATGAGGTTCCTCGTGAGGTGGATGTCCTGGATGCGCCGGTAGGTGAGGTTGATCTCCCGCCGGAACAGGAGGCCCCACGCCATCGAGACGCCCTCGTCGTCGAAGCGGTAGCGCAGCGTCTCGTACTTGAAGAAGCGGACCAGCCACACGATCGGGAACGCGATGAGCGCCGCCAGGGAGATGATCGTGTAGTAGGTGAGCAGCGTCGGGTGCGGGCGCGTGGTCGTCCGAGGATCGAAGCCGCCCGGGTTCGACGGATCGGGGCTCACGGGGGAAGTTTACCGCCGTCCGAAAAGCGACGGACCCCGGCGACAGAATGCCGGGGCCCGCCTCTCCGGGGGTGCTCTGTGTAAGGGGGCTCGATTCTTTGGGGCATTGAGACTTCGGCGTGAGGCCGCGTCACGCGCTGCGGGGGGAGCGGGTCGATTCCCAGCGCTCCAGCGCGAAGAAGCCCGCGCCGGCGAGGACCGCCAACCCGACGATGAACCACCACGGGCTGAGGTGCGTCTGCGTCGCCAGGGTGGCCTTGCCCAGGTCAAGTGGCTTGACGAGCGCTTCGGTTAGCCAAGGGTGCGCGAGGGCGTAGAGGTACCCGCCCGTCAGCATGCCCAGCACCCCCGGGATGGCGTCGCGCTGGCCGTCGCCGATCGCCGCCAAGCCGGTCCCCGGGCACAACCCGAGCACCGCCATCCCGACGCCGAAGATCGCGCCCCCGACCGCGTTGCCCAGGAGCGCCGCGTTCTTCACCTGCAGCCCATCGATCCAGCCGAGCGCCAGCATGGCGTAGATCCCGACGGCGCCCACGACCACCGCCGAGATCATCACCTTGAGCACCGTGAAGTCCTTGAGCAGGAACTGACGCACGATGACATCCGGACGCGTCACCCGCGCCTTCTGCAGCAGGAAGCCGAACACCAGCCCGGTGAGCGCCCCGGTCACGAGCTGCGCCCAGGGAGCGAAGAACCCTGACTCGTACATTTCACAGCCCTCCAGACGCCCCGACAACCGGGGCGCGGCGCCCCGTGCGGTAGATCAGGAACGCGCTCGCGATGCCCGCGCCGAACAGCGCGACGATAAAGGTCCACGATGAAAGCGCCAGCTGCAGCCCGCCCGAGATGCCGTGCCCGGAGGTGCACCCGCCCGCGAGCCGCGCCCCGAAGATGAGGATCAGGCCGCCCACGAACGCCCCGGCGTAGCGCAGCCCCCGCGACGGGCCGAACCGGGCCGCCCACTCAGACGGAACATGCTCCACACGCGAGCGCTCGCCCGGCTTGATCGCCAGCCACCCGGCCAGCGCGGCGCCCGCGACGAGCGCCAAGTCCAGCGCGGTCTGCCAATCAAATGGCGGTGACTTCACCACATGCTTGGCGAGGTACGCGTTCGCCTTCACATGCTCCGGCGCCACGGCGCCCACGATGACACCCGCCGCGTTGACAATCGAGGTGCTCGTCCCCAGCGCCTTGTCCATCAGCCCGAAAGTGATCCACGAGAGCACCCCGATCGCCGCCCCCACCGCGTATGGCGGCCAGGCGCTCGTCCGAAACGGGTTCCGCATTGAGGGCCTCCTTTCCGGGAGTTCAATCCCCCGAAGTTGAGAGGCCGGGCGTCAGCGACGGGTTCCCGCCTTTGCCCGTGAATGCCTTGGGGCCGCCCCGCCCCCTTCCGACGCCGCGGCCCGCATCGCCCGGCGCACGCTCTCGGGCATTTTCCCGACCTTCAGCGCCGCGCACACATCCTGTGTCCGATCCAGCGTCCTGAACACAGCGCGGCATCGCTCGCAGATCACTTCCTGTCCGATGGGGAACCCGCGCCCGCGGTCCAACGCTTCCTGCTTCGCGTTGAGCAGGTCCAGGCACACTCGGCGCGGGTAGATCGGCTCCGGCGCCGGGCGCGAGCGTGCGCCGGAGAGCAGCGCCTTGCGCACCGCGAGCCGCGCGCGGTGGACGCGGGTCTTCAGCGTGTTCTCCTTGATCCCCAGCACCCCCGCCGCCTCCTCGACCGACAGTTCGAAGATGTCCTTCAGAACAATCGCCACCCGGAACGCGAAGGGCAGGCCCGCGATGGCTTCCTCCGCGGCTCGGACCTCCTCGTTCCTGATGCTCGTCTCCGCGGCGCCGTCGCCATGCACGGCCGATGCCGGCAGCCCGCGCTCCGCGAACGGGAGGACCTGGCTCAGCGCCGGCATCCGCCGCGTCGCGCCGCGCTTCATCCGGCGCCGGCACAGGCGCGTGGCGATCGTGTACAGCCAGGTCGAGGGCTTCGCGTCGCCCCGGAAGGTCGACCAACGCTTCCACGCCTGCGCGAAGGCCTCGGCCGCCAGGTCGTCGGCGTCCGCCTCGTTCCGGCACAGCCGAAGAGCCAGCCCGCGGATGTCGGCCCCGTGCGCTTCGATCAGGCGAGCGATCGCCTCATCGCGGGGCATGTCCGACCAGCGCGTCCCCCGCCTCGTCGGCTTCACGGCGATCCGATCCGTGCCCAGTCCACCGCCTCGCGGTCGATGCGGGGCAACTCCGCGTGCATCGCCTCGACATACTTCTGCACGGCGCCGGTGTTGAACACGACCACGCGCTCGTCGGGCTTCACCGTCCCGTCGCGGACGCAGCGGTCCAGGGCCGCCATGCACGCCGCCGATTCGGGGCACACGGAAACCCCTTCCAGCGAGCACGCGAGCGACATCCACTCGAGCAGACGGTCCTCCTCCGAGGCCAGAGCCCGCCCGCCCGAGGCGCGGACCGCGTCGAGGATCATGAAGTCGCCCACCGCCCTGGGCACCCGCAGCCCGCTCGCCAAGGTGTGGGGCCGGTCCGGCGGCGTGGCGAAGCGCTCGCCCCGCTCGAACGCCTCGGGGATCGGCGCGCACCCCGATGACTGGCACGCGTGCATCCGCGGCTTGCGCCCGGGCTCCAGCCACCCCAGCGCCTCAAGTTCCGCAAAGGCCTTCCACATCCCGATCAGCCCCGTCCCGCCCCCGGTGGGATAGAAGATGTGGTCCGGCAGGCGCCAGCCCGACTGCTCCGCCAGTTCGAGCCCCATCGTCTTCTTGCCCTCCAGCCGGTAGGGCTCCTTGAGCGTGGAGCAATCGAACCACCCCATCCGTGCCGCGCCCTCGCCCACGATCTTCCCGCACTGGTGGATCAGCCCGTTGACCAGGAACGCCCGCGCGCCGAACAGCGGCGCTTCCAGCCGGTTCACGATCGGCGTGTCCTCGGGCATGAAGACGAAGCACTCCATCCCCGCCCGTGAGGCGTACGCCGCCAGCGCACCCCCAGCGTTCCCCGCCGTCGGGATGGCCAGACGCTTCACGCCCAGCTCCTTCGCCATCGACACCGCCATCGCCATCCCGCGGCTCTTGAACGATCCCGTCGGCAGCCGGCTCTCGTCCTTGATGACCAGGTTCCGCACGCCCAGGCGCGACCCCAGAACCGGCGCTGGCAGCAGGGGGGTGATCCCCTCTCCGAGCGTGACGAGGTTCTCGTCGTGCTCGACGGGCAGCAGTTCCCGGTAGCGCCACATGGTCGGCTCGCGCCCGAGCAGGTCGTCCCGCTTCACCGCCCGGCGCACGCCCTCCAGGTCGTACCGGACCCACAGGGGCCGCCCCTCGTGCACGGTCTGCAGCGTCCGCGCCGGGTAGCGCGTCCCGTCCAGCGCCGATTCCAGGTGCGTCACGAACGACACGCGCCCATCGTACTGCCCCCCCTCCC
>DOJA01000276.1:0-5792 GCA_003511945.1 Phycisphaerales bacterium
GGGGGCGCTTCCGGGGGCGCTTCCGGGGGGCGCGTCGGCCGCTTCGGCGCGGGACTGGGCGTCCTCGATGGCGCGCTCGACGCCCGCTTCCAGTCCGGTGTGGTCGCCCGTCGGCGTCGCGTCCTCGCGCGCGGGCTCGGAGGCGTCGGCCGCGGTCGCTTCCTCGACCTGTGGGCGCAGGGTCTCGACCGCCTGCTCGACTTCAGCGAGCAGGGAGTCGATCTGGGGGCCCAGGTCGTCGGTCTCGGCTTTGGCCATGTCCGGTGCGGGCGCTCCGTCCGGTAACCCCCGGAACCAAACCCCGGAACCACGGGGTTGCACAGCGCTCCCCGGTGGTCCATGATCGACCCGCGCACGGGGTCACTCAAGGCACCGGGGCCTTCCGGGGGGCAGACCAGCCCATGCACACGCTCTATCTCCCCGATTTCCAGCCCGGGCAGCCCGAGGGGGCCATCGAGGGCGATGAGGCCCGCCACGGCGCCCGGGTCAAGCGCCTCGCCCCCGGGGACCTCGTCCGCGTGCTCAACGGGCGCGGGCTGGTCGTCCTGGGGCGCCTCACTGAGGCCCGCCGGCGCCTGGCCTTTGTGGTCGAGCGTTGGGAGGAGACGCCCCCGCTCAGCCCGGCGGTCGAGGTGTGGAGCGCCACCCCCAAGGGCGCACGGGTCGAAGAACTGGTCGACGCGCTGGTGCAGGTGGGGGCCGCCTCGTGGACGCCGATGGCCTGCGCGCGCAGCGTGGTGGACCCGCGCGACGCGAAGCTCGCGCGCCTGGAGCGCATCGCAACCGAGGCGCTCAAGCAGGCCGCCCGACCCTGGGCGATGTCGATGCGCGAGAAGTCGCCCTTCGCTGCCGCCCTCGATGCGCCCGCGGGGACGGCGCTGGTCATCGCCGACGCCTCGGGGCAGCCCTGCAGGCCGAGCGGCGAACCCGCGGTCCGCCTGCTGATCGGCCCGGAGGGCGGGTTCACTCCCGAGGAGCTCCGCGCCGCCCGCGACGCCGGGGCGCGGGTGTGCGCGCTGGGGGCGCATACGATGAGGATCGAACTGGCGGCCCCGGTCGGCGTCGCGCTCATCCTCCGTGAAGAGCAGCGCCGCCCACGCAACCCGGACCCGCCCTCGCAGGAACAAGCGCCATGAACCGCATTCAGAGCACGCTCGTCGCGATCCTGGCCCTGCTGGCGCCCTCGGCGCTGACGCCCCGCGCGTCGGCGCTCGACGACGCCTCGCGCCAGACCGCCCAGCGACTGATCGACCGCTCGATCGCCTTCCTCCGCGCCCAGCAGGACCCCGCCACCGGCGGCTGGGCGGTGAACCCGCAGGGGCCGAACTACCCCGCCATCACCGGGCTCGTCGTCACAGGCATGCTGATGGACCCGCGTATCGACTGCGCCGATGAATCCGTGGCCAAGGGCGTGGGGTTCATGCTGTCGTTCCAGCAGCCCGACGGGGGGATCTACGACCGCGTGCTGCCCTCCTACAACACCGCGCTGTGCGTCAGCGCGCTGGCCCGGTGCGAGTCCGACCCGGCGCAGGCCGCGGTGCGCGGCGCGGTTCCCTTCCTGCGCTCGCTCCAGTGGAGCGAGGACTCCCTCGACCTGCCCGAAGAGACCCAGAAGGTCGGCCCCGATCACCCCTTCTACGGCGGGGTGGGCTACGGACGCCACGGACGCCCCGACAACTCGAACCTGAATGTCTTCGTGCAGGCGCTGCACGACGCGGGCGTGCCCGCGAGCGACCCGGCGCTGCAGCGAGCCCTGGTGTTCCTCCGCCGGACGCAGATGGACGACCGGGTCAACGAGATGCCCTACGCCCAGGGCTCACGCCAGGGCGGGTTCGTGTACGCGACCAGCGAGAACAAGGAGACGCTCGGCTCCGGGCAGTCGATGGCGGGGACAATGGACGAGTCGCTGCCCGACGGCACAACCGCTTCGCGCCTGCGCTGCTACGGCTCGATGACCTACGCCGGGTTCAAGGCGATGATCTACGCCGACCTGAAGCGCGACGACCCGCGCGTGCGGGCGGCGTACGACTGGCTCAGCCGCAACTACACCGTGAAGGAGAACCCCGGCGTCGGCACCGACGGGCTGTATTACTACTACCTCACCATGGCCCGCGCCCTGGCGGCGTGGGGCGAGGAGCAGATCCCCGCCCCCCCGGACGCCGACGCCGCGCCGGACGCGCCGACCGACGCTCCCTCCCGCGACTGGCGGGCCGACCTCATCGCGCAGCTGGCGACGCTGCAGACCGAGGACGGCTCGTTCCGCCCGGTCGACGACCGCTGGATGGAGGACAACCCGGTCCTGATCACGGCGTACGCGCTCATCGCGCTGCAGGAGATGACGCGGTAGTCACAGCGTCTCGATCTTTCGGCTCCGGATCGGCACGCGGAACGCCGAGCCGCGCCCCGTTCGCTCCGCAAGGTCCATGATCTGTGGCCACTTCTCGATCATGACCCTGACCTGCTGCCACTCGTCGAGGTTCTGGTACCCGTCGGCCATGAAAAAGGTCGTGAGTTTCGCAGCCCGCCAGACTTCACGCTCGGTCGGACGCTTGCTGATCCGAAGATCCCCGCTCACGATGATCCACCCGCCTTCTTCGGACAAACGCACGATCCAGTCCGTGTCCGGCGTGGGCGTCGCGAACTTGTCGCGGAGATGAACGACGCTGTGCTCCGGCTCGACCAGCGCGTTCAGCGCCGTCGCTAATCGTGGCGAAAGGCAGTTATCGAAGAAGAACTTCATGCGGCGAGCGATCGCTCGAACTTCACTGCGTCCCGCACCTCGGCCGCTGGGGCGCCGTACCAGGACGCGGCGCGCGCATCACCGAAGCGCTCAGCGAAGCAGGCGATGACCTGAGTGGGCACCCCGGAGTCTCTTGTGATCGGGCGCCCGAAGGAGCGATCAGGATCGATCACGACACGCCGGGCCTTGCCCAGTGGCCACCACCGTCGCGGGTTGCCCCCGTCGAACTCGACCCCCTCAAGGTGCGGGCGGACGAGTGTTCGGAAGACCTGCTGGCTCTCCGCGAGATCGACCAGATCAGCGTCCCCGAGTTCGCCGGCGACCTCGAGGAACAAGGTGCGCCCATCGGTCAGGAACTCGTGCGTGATGAACGGGTGGCGACACTGCAGGATCTCGGCGGCGCGCTCGCTGGCGCGCCGGATGCGGGTCATCGACAGCCCGCGGTCCCGCAGCGTGCTCACGAAGCGGACCTCCAGCAGGTCTGCGAAGCTCAGTTCAACAGTTCGGTCGGATCGGGCGAGATCGGAGCCGACGAGGGGAGAGGTCTCGGCGCGCCCGATCGTGCTGTAGCCACGGACCCAGCCCGACACGCGGCGGTGCGACACCCCGGTGAGCCGACTGGCCTCACCAATGGAGTAGATGCCCACTCCCAGGGACGGGATGGTGGCGTGGGTGCGGCTGGAGTCGATCCGGTCCATCCTGACTTCTCCCGAACACAATCTAGCCCCCCGCTGCACCAAGTCAAAGAATCGACCCGCCGGAACCGGCGGCTTTCGTCGGTGGTGAAGGTCGCTGGTATATCCGGGGGCGATTGTGCGTCGTTCTCCCAAGGAACCCACCATGCCCACCGTTGCCAAGTCAAAGTCCGGCGCGTCCAAGGCCAGGAAGACCTCGTCCAAGGGCACGCCGCCCCCGCCGGACCCCTTTGACCTGCTCTGCGCCGAGCTGCGCGCCATCGCGGTGCTCGAGTCCGTCCAGCGCACCCTCTCCTGGGACCAGGAGACGCTCATGCCCGCCGGCGGCTCGGCCCTGCGCGCGGACCAGCTGCAGGCCCTCAGCGGGATGCTCCACGAGCGGCGCACCTCCAGGAAGTTCGGCGACCTCCTCCGCGCCAGCGAAGAGGCCCACGCTTCGAGCGACGACGAACTCGTCCGCGCCGACCTGCGCGAACTCCGGCGCGACTACGACAAGGCCCGCACGCTCCCCAAGGCCCTCGTGCAGGAGATCACCCGCACGCAGTCGCTGGGCATCGAGGCCTGGAAGCACGCCCGCCAGGGCTCCAACTTCAAGGCCTTCCTCCCCTGGCTGCAGAAGACCGTGGACCTCTCGCTCGAAAAGGCGCGCTGCTACGGCGTGCCCAAGGGGGGCGAGCCCTACGACCCCCTGCTCGACGACTTCGAGCCGGGCATGACCGCCGCTCAGACCCGCGAGGTGTTCACGCCCCTGCGGGCGCGCCTCGTGCCGCTGATCGACCGCGTGCGCCGGAGCGGCGCGCGCGTGGACGACGCATGGCTCCGCGCGCCGACCACTCCCGGCGCGCAGCGGGAGTTCTGTCGCCGGGTGTGCGAGCGCGTGGGCTTCGATTTCACCAGGGGACGCTTCGACGACTCCACCCACCCCTTCTGCGAGGGGATCGGCCCGGGCGACACGCGGCTCACCAACCGACACCGCGAGGACGGCTGGTCCGAGGCGCTCATGACGGCGCTGCACGAATCGGGCCACGGGGTGTACGAGCAGGGGCTGCCCAAGGACAAGCACTTCGGGAGGCCGATCGCCGAGTCGATCTCGCTGGGCATCCACGAGAGCCAGTCGCGGATGGTCGAGAACTTCGTCGGGCGCTCGCGCCCGTTCTGGCAGTGGGCGTTCCCCGTCGCCCGCGAGGTGTTCGGGGACGCGCTGCGCGGGGCCACGCCCGACGCCGTGTGGCGGGCGATGAACGCCGTCACGCCCGGGCTGATCCGAGTCGAGTCCGACGAGGTGACCTACAACCTGCACATCATGCTGCGGTTCGACCTCGAGTGCGCCATGCTGAACGGCGACCTTCGGTGCCGCGATGTGCCCGGGGTGTGGAACGAGCGGATGAAGCGGGACCTGGGCGTCGAGGTGCCCGACGACCGTCGCGGGTGCCTGCAGGACATCCACTGGTCGATGGGGATCCTGGGCTACTTCCCGACCTACACCTTCGGGAACCTCTACGCCGCCCAGTTCTGGGAGCAGATCGGGCGCGACATCAAGGACCGCGACGCGCTGATGTCCAAGGGCGAGTTCGCGCCGATCCTGGAGTGGCTGCGCAAGAAGATCCACCGCACCGGCAAGCGCTGGCGGGCCGCCGAGCTGTGCAGGCGGATCACCAGGAAGCCCCTGGGGGCCGACCCGCTGATGCGGCACCTGGAAGCCAAGGTCGATGCGGTGTACGGGGGCTGAGCTCTTGGCCTCGGCTCCAGAGGCGGGCGATTCACTCGCCCGCCGCTCTACCCTCTCTCAACTCGTCCGCCGTGGCGGACGAAGTGCTTCAGGGCATCGGCCCGGTGATCGGGCGGTCCAGGGCCGAGAAGTCCAGGCGCCCGCTCTGGGAGAAGCCCGCGCTGGGGCGGCGCAGGCGGGCGTCGAACAGCACCTCCGCGATCGTGCCGGGGACCTCGTAGACGATGCTCCCGGACAGCGTGTAGGGCACTTCGCCCTCGAGCGCGGGCCGATCGGCGCCCGTCAGCAGGGTGACCGGCAGGTCGACCGACTGCGCGCCGAAGCGGTTGAGCGTCACTTCCGCCGAGCGCTCGCCCTGGAACACCGGGCGCCCGTCGAGCGCCAGCGTGTACGACACGGTCCGCAGGGGCAGGGCCCGGTCGGAGGTGTTCTCGCCCAGCAGGCGGAAGGTGAGAACCGCGGCCTCGGGCGACTCGTCGGTGACCGCGACCGACGCAACCCGGAAGGTCGGCGGCGCGGGCGAGGAGCACGCGCCCAGCGAGAGCGCCCCCGCCGCGATCAGGGGGGCAAGGACATGAGAGCCGCTCACAGATCGACGCAGGGAGGGCCGGAGCGACAGGCGGGACGC
>DOJA01000276.1:5825-9446 GCA_003511945.1 Phycisphaerales bacterium
CGGGACGCCTGTCCCACCAGCGGGGGCAGGTCACGCTGTGAAGCGCTCTGAGTGCGGGCGTGACGCGGGCTCATGCAGGGGGTGAGCGTACCATTCCCCCTGTGGCACGCGCGGCGGAGGGCGAACGGGCAGTGTCGGAGGGGGCGCCGATCCCGGTCAGGGTGCTCATCCGGCGTCTGCTGGCGCTGGCGTGGACGCACCGCGTCCTGGCGCTGCCCGCGGTCTTCGCCACCGTGGCGTTCCAGGCCCTCACGCTGGCGGCCCTGTCCGGGCAGGGGCTCGCGATCGACCACCTGCGCCGGCGCATCGACCCCGGCGCGCCCGAGCCCCGCTGGCCCCTGGGGATCGCCCCCCCCGCCGAGTGGAGCTTCCTGTGGCAGACGGCGGCGGTGGGCGCCGGCGTGCTCCTGCTGGGGGCGCTCGCCGCGGGGGCGCGCTTCGCCATCCGCTACGCCGACGAGCTGTTCGTGCAGGGGTGCGTCGTCGACCTCCGCGCGCGCCTGTACGACAAGCTCCAGCGCCTGCCGTTCGGGTTCTTCGACCGCTGGGACACCGGGCAGATCATCAACCGCGTGACCGGCGATGCGCAGGAGGTCCGCGCGTTCATCCAGGGCGTCATGATCCGCGCGGGCATCGCGGCCATCACGCTGACCATCTTCGTCGTCTTCATGCTGCGGACGAACGCGTGGCTCACCCTGGCGGTGCTGGCGGTCTACCCGGCGCAGGTCATCGTCATGCTGCGGTACAGCCGCCTGACCAAGCCGATGTTCCTGGCGCAGTCGGACATGGTCGACCGCGTGGTGAAACTGCTGCAGGAATCGATCGCGGGCGTGCGCGTCGCGCGGATCTTCGGGCGCGAGCACGACCTGCTCGCCCGGTTCGACGAGCGCTCCGGCGCCGCCCGCGACCACCGCATCGCCATCTCCTGGATCACCGCCCGGTACCACCCCTTCGTCCAGGCGAGCAATGTCCTCGCCACCGGCGTGCTCATCGGGGTCGGGGGGTGGATGGTCGTCAAAGGCCCCGCCCACGGGGGCATCGCGCTGGGCACGCTGTGGATCTTCCGCGGGCTGCTCGAACGACTGGCGCAGCAGGCCGAGACCATCGTCTCCATCATCGCCGAGACCAGCGAGGCCCTCGCGGGGGCCGAGCGCGTCTTCAAACTCCTCGACCTGCCCGTCGAGGTCGAGGACCGCCCCGGCGCCCGCCCCCCCGAGGGCGGCTGGCGGGGCGACATCGAGTTCCGCCAGGTCACCTTCGGCTACGACCCCGCCCGCCCCGTCCTGCACGGCGTGTCGTTCAAGGTCCACGCGGGCGAGACGGTCGCCATCGTCGGGCCGACCGGCGCAGGGAAGTCCACGCTGCTGGCGCTCATCTCGCGCTTCTACGACCCCCAGGCGGGCTCGGTGCTGATCGACGCCGTGGACGCCCGCGACCTGCCGCTGCGGGAACTGAGGCGTGCGGTCGGCGTCGTGTTCCAGGAGCCCTTTCTCTTCAGCCACACGGTGCGCGCGAATGTCGGGTTCGGGGCGCCGGACGCACCGCCCGGGCGAGTGCGCCGGGCCACCGACGCCGCCGAGGCGACGGAGTTCGTCGAGGAACTCAGCGGGGGCTTCGAGACCGTCATCGGCGAGCGGGGCGTCTCCCTCTCCGGCGGGCAGCGCCAGCGCCTCACCCTCGCGCGGGCGCTGGCGACCGAGCCCACGGTCCTCGTGCTCGACGACGCCACCGGCTCGGTGGACGCCGTCACCGAGTCGGCCATCCAGCGCGCGCTGGCGAAGGAGATGCGCGGGCGGACGGTCTTCATCGTCGCGCACCGCCTCTCGACCCTTCGACGCGCCGACAAGGTGGTCGTGCTGGACCGCGGACGGGTGGTCGATGTCGGCACGCACGAGGAGCTGATGACCCGCCCGGGCCACTACCGGGCGTCGGCCCTGATCCAGCTGGCGCTGGGCGAAGACGGGAGGGCCTCCGCGTGACCCGCGCCGCCGACAACGCGCCCCCGGTCCCCGACGGGCTCATCATCGCCACCGTCCCGGTGCGCGAGGAGGAAGAGCGCCGGCGCGCCATCTCGTGGACGCTCACGAGGCGCCTGCTGGCGTACCTGTGGCGCTACCCGCGGCTCCAGGGCGTCGTCATCTTCCAGGCGGTGCTGGTGGCGCTGCTGAACTCCAGCGTGCCCCTGGTGGTCGCGGAGGCGATCCGCTGGACCATCGAGCGCCCGGACGAACTCAAGGCCCGCTGGGGGATGAGCGTCCCGCAGGGGCTGTGGCTGGCGTTCGGCGCGATCGCGACGCTGGCGTTCCTCTATGTGTTCCTGATGGGCTGGCGGATCTACTCCGTCCACCGGCTGACCGAGCGCGTGGTGTTCGACCTGCGCCACGACCTGTTCGCCCATGTGCAACGCCTGGACATGGCCTACTTCGACCGCACGAAGCTCGGGCGGATCCTCAGCCGCGGGACGAGCGACATCGGCGCGATGCGCAACGCGCTGGCGCAGGTGATCCCGCGGACGCTGATCTCGCTGCTGATCATGTCGTTCATGTTCGTGCTGATGGTGCGGGCCGACTGGGTGCTGGCGCTGCTGCTGGTGGGCTCGGCGCCGGTGGTGCTCCGCCTGAACGAGGTGTTCCGCGCGCGGATGGAGGAGGGCTACCGCTCGGTGCAGGAGTCCTACAGCCGCATGACCGCCAACATCGCCGAGACGGTGGCGGGCATCCGCGTGACGCAGGGCTTCGCGCGCGAGGGGGTGAACGCCGGGCTGTTCCGCGCGCTGCTCATGAAGCACCGCGCCAACAACATGCGGGCCGCGGTCGTCCACGGGCTGTACCTGCCGGTGTTCGACCTGTGCTTCCAGGCGCTGGTCGTCGCCTGCCTGGTCGTCGGCGCCTGGCGCATGACCAGCGGCGACATGGCGGTGGCCGACCTCATCGGCTTCCTCATGTACGCCGGGGCCTTCTTCGGGGTCGCCAACCTCCTCGTGGACCTCTACGGCACGACGCTCCAGGCCATGGCGGGCGCCGAGCGGTTCTTCGCACTGATGGACCAGCAGCCCCGCGTCGTCCAGCAGGCGCCCCTGAACGCGCTCCCGGCGCGGGGCGAGCCCGGCGCCGACCCGCGCGGCGCCCGCGTCGAGTTCCGGGGCGTCTCGTTCGCCTACGACCCGGGGAGGCCAGTCCTCAGCGACATCTCCTTCACCGCCGAGCCGGGCCAGACCGTCGCGCTCGTCGGGCACACCGGCTCGGGCAAGACCAGCGTCATCAATGTCGCCTGCCGCCTCTACGAGTGGCAGCAGGGCGCCGTCCTGATCGACGGGCTCGACCTGCGCAGCATCCACCTGCCCTCCCTGCGCGCCCAGACCGGCATCGTCAGCCAGGACAACTTCCTCTTCGACGGCACGGTGCTGGAGAACATCCGCTTCGCCCGTCCCGACGCCACCGAAGCCCAGGTCGTCCAGGCGTGCGAGGCCCTGGGCTGCGCCGACATCCTCCTGGGGCTCCGCGAGGGGATGGCGACGATGGTCGGCGAGCGGGGCAGCGCGCTCTCCCTGGGCCAGCGCCAGCTCGTGTGCTTCGCCCGCGCCATGCTCGCCGACCCGCGCCTGCTGATCCTCGACGAGGC
>DOJA01000237.1:0-242 GCA_003511945.1 Phycisphaerales bacterium
GGGGGGGGCGCGGGACCGGGGGGGCCGGTGCTGATCGTGGGGGCGGGGAAGAACGGGCGCGTGCTGGGCGAGGCGCTCGCGCACCGGAGCGTGCGGTTCCGAGTGTTCGATGACGACCCCCGCGCCGCGGAGTCGCTCGCGGGCGCGTTCGCGTGCGGGGCGACGACGGACCTCTCGTCGGCGCCGGCGGGAGCGGTGCTGATTGTTACGCCGCTTGATGACGCCGGGCTGGTGGAGCGCCT
>DOJA01000237.1:300-945 GCA_003511945.1 Phycisphaerales bacterium
GACGCCGGGCTGGTGGAGCGCCTGCCCCGCGGGCGCGAGGTGCGGCGCTGGTCGCGCGAGGCGTTCCGTCTCGCTGACGGCGCCCGGGAGCGCCTGGGGCTGGCGCCGGCACGACGGGCCGCGTGAGTCTGGAACGATCGCTACCCTGCGGGTCCGATGGACCTTCGCGCGATGATCGACGGTTCGGCGGCCCCACGCGAGCTGATGCTGGCGCGCGTCGCGGGCGTGGCGCTCTTCCTGTGGTCGTTCCACGCGCTGCGCCGGGTGCTGGCGACGGACGCGATCGGGCTGATCGCGACCGACGCGGAGGTGCTGGCCGTCGCGTCCCGCCACGGGCTGCGGGCGGTTCCCGGGCGGGCGCGGCCCGGCGGGGTGCTGGCCGCTGATCCGCTGCGTCCCTTCTGCACGGAGGCGAGCGTGCGGAGGGCCGTCGAACGAGGCGTCGGCTCGCTGTCGGAGGTGCAGACCTCTCCGGTCGAGCGACTGGTGGTGAAGGACGNNGGCCACGCTGGAGCTCGTGCGGGCGGTGGCGCTGGGGCTCCCGCCCGGGCACGAAGTGACCAGCGGGGCGGCGCGCCTGCGACTGCCGCTGTCGGTGCAGGTCCGCGCCATCGTGTCGGATGTCGACGGCGTGCTGACCGACGG
>DOJA01000237.1:997-9266 GCA_003511945.1 Phycisphaerales bacterium
GTCGACGGCGTGCTGACCGACGGGGGCATCGGCTACGCCCACGGGCCGGAGGCGGGGCGGACCTTCTCGACGCACGACGGGCTGGGGCACGCGCTGCTCCGCGAGGCGGGGATCGGGTTCGCCTGGCTGAGCGCGACGACCAACGATGCGTCCATCCTGAAGCGGGCGGGTCAGCTGGGCGTGAGCGTGGTCGACACCGGGTCGGGCGACAAAGGCCCGCGGTTCCTGAGCGTGTGCGAGCGCCTGGGCGTCGCGCCCGGCGCGGTGCTGTACCTGGGCGACGACCGCAACGACCTGCCCGCGATGCGACTGGCCGGGCTGTCGGCGTGCCCGAGCGACGCGCGCCCGGAGGTGCGGAACTTCGTGGATCTGGTGCTCGACACCCCGGGCGGCGCGGGCGCGTTCCGTGAGGCGGCGGACATCGTGCTGGCGGGGCTCGGCTGCTGAGCGTGCGCCGTTTTCATGTTCCGCGCCGGTTCGTCCGATACCACTCCCCACGCACGCCCGCGGGAGCCGCCGATGCCCGACACGCTCGTGCTGGAATCCGCGGGGCTGGAGTACGCGACGGACTTCCGTTACCACGACCGCGCCAGCAAGGCCCGCTACATCGCGCTGAAGTACGGCACGATCCTGCAGGGCGCCGTTCTTGATGTCGGCTGCGACCAGGCCCCGCTCCGAGGCCTGGTCGCGGACCCGACACGCTACACCGGGGTCGATCGGCACCCCGGCGCGGACTTCTGCGTCGACCTCGAACGCCGGCGCCTGCCGTTCGAGGAGCGCTCGTTCGACACCGTCGTCTGCACCGATGTGCTCGAGCACCTCGACCGCGTCCACGGGGTGTTCGACGACCTGTGCCGAGTGGCCCGGGAAAGAGTGCTGGTCTCGCTCCCCAACCCCTTCGCCAACTTCATTGCATGGATCTACGAGGGGCGGCGCACCAAGTTCCGCTTCTACGGCCTGCCCGCCGATCCGCCCGACGACCGCCACCGCTGGTTCTTCGGGCACGATCAGGCGGTGGCGTTCATCACCGGGCGCGGCGCGCGGAACGGGTTCGAGGTCGAGCAGCTCGACGCCGAGGAGAGCCCCGCCCCGGTCTGGCGCGACGAGCGGGGCGTGAACCGGCTCGATCACCCCGACTTCCGGCGCGGCACGGTGTGGTGCCTGCTCCGGCGCGCGCCGGCCGCGTGAGACGAACCCCCGGTTGCGGGGATCGTCGCGCGCGCTCCCGCCCCCCGGGGCGGGGAGCCGATAAAGCAAGGCCATGGACCCGGCTCTGAAAAGCAGCGAGAAGCGGCTGTCGCGCGAGGCGCTCATAGCGCGCCGGGGCGAGGCGCGGCGGCGCGGGATGAGCGTCGTCCAGTGTCACGGCTGCTTCGACCTCGTGCACCCGGGGCACATCCGCCATCTTCAGCACGCGGCCAAGCAGGGGGACATCCTGCTGGTGTCGATCACCGCCGACGCCGAGATGCGCAAGGGGCACGGACGCCCGCTGTTCCCGCAGGAACTGCGGGCGGAGAACCTGGCGGCCCTGGACTGCGTGGACTGGGTCTTCGTCAACCCGCACGCCACCGCGGAGGAGCTGCTCGAGGAGGTGCGCCCCGACGCGTACATCAAGGGGCGGGAGTACGAGTCCAACAACGACCCGCGGTTCCGCGCCGAGCGCAGCGCGGTTGAGCGCCACGGCGGGCGCGTCGTGTTCTCCTCGGGCGATGTCGTCTTCTCGTCGACCGCCCTCATCGCGGAGATGGAGCAGCAGGCCGACCCATTCCACGCGCGGATGAAGCAGCTGGTCGAAGCCCACGGGCTGACGCCCGACCGGCTGGAGCCGATCATCGCTTCGTTCAGTGGAGCGCGGGTGGTGGTCGTGGGCGAGGTGATCACCGACACCTATGTGATGTGCGACCGCCCCGAGGTCGCGGGCGAGAGCCCGGTGATGGCGCTGCGCCCGCTGGAGCAGCGGTCCTACGACGGCGGGGCGGCGGTGATCGCCCGTCACCTGGCCGCGCTGGGCGCGCGCCCGGTGCTCGTCACCGCGCTGCCCCGCACGACGGAGGCCGAGGCGCTGCGCCGGCGACTCGAGGGCGAGGGGATCGAGACCATCTGGATCGAGGGCGAAGGCCCGATGCTGGAGAAGCAGCGGTTCCTGGTCGGGGCGCAGAAGGTCATGAAGCTGGACCTCGTGCGCCCGATCACGCTCGACGCGGCCCGCCACGAACGGTTCATCGCAATGGCCGCCGAGGCGTCGGAGGGGTGCGACGCGGGGATCATCGCCGACTTCGGGAACGGGCTGCTGACCGCGGGCACGCTGGGGCGGCTGTGCGCCAAGGTCCGCAAGCGCGTGCGCGTGCTGGCGGGCGATGTCAGCGGGCGACGCTCGCTGCTCACGCACATGCGCGACATGGACCTGGTCTGCCCGACGGAGTCCGAGCTGCGCGACGCGGTCCGCGACTTCGACGACTCGCTCAACGCCGTCGTGTGGCGCCTGCTGCAGACGATTGGCGGCAGGCGCGCCTTCGTGACGATGGGCGCGGACGGGCTGATCGCCTTCGAGCGCACGCCCGAGGGCGACGGCGCCACCGGCTGGGCCAGCCGCCTGCGGGGCGAGCATGTCCCCGCGCTCGCGGGCCACGCGCTGGACCCGCTGGGCTGCGGCGACGCCCTGCTCGCGACGGCCACGCTCACGCTCGCGGTGCTGGACGACGCCCCGCGCACGCTCGCCGCCGCCGCTCTGCTGGGCAGCGTCGCCGCGGGGGCCGAGGCGTCGCGGCTGGGCAATGTGGCCGTCTCGTCGCACGACCTGCGCACGGGCGTGCGCCGGCTGGGGGACTCGCGCCTGACCGTGACAACCGTGCGCCCCGAAGTGCGCATGGTGGTCTGAGGCGCTCGCGCCGGCGGGGGCGCGGGGGTGGGGGGACGACCATGATCTCGTTCATCATCCCGACCCGCGACCGCCCCGAGGACCTGCGCCTGACGCTCGCCTCGATCGGCGCGCTGCGCCTCCCGGAGCCCGCGGAGGTGATCGTCATCGACAACGCCTCACGGTTCACGCCGATGGTCCCTGTCGCCCTCGCGGACGGGACGCCCGTCACGCTGATCCTCAACGCGGTGAACGAGGGGGCCGCGGCCCGCAACCACGCGGCCCGGGCGGCGCGACACGAGTGGCTCGTCATGCTCGACGACGACTCGGCGCCCCTCGACGGCGGGTTCCTTGATGCGCTGCGCGCCGCGCCGGTGGATGTCGGCGCGGTGGCCGCCGAAGTTCTGCTCGAAGGGGGCGGGCACGAGGCGGGCGGGCTGCCCGAGGTTCCCATCGGCTGCGGCGTGGCGCTGCGGCGCTCGGTGTTCCTCTCGCTGGGGGGCTACGACTCCTCGTTTGATTACTACGCGGAGGAGTACGACCTCGCCGCCCGGCTGCTGCTCGCGGGGTTCCGGGTCGCCTACGACCGCTCGTTCCGGGTGCTGCACCGCAAGGTGGCGAGCGGGCGCGACTTCACGGCCATCGTCGAGCGCCTGGTGCGGAACAACGCCTGGGTGGAGCAGCGCTACGCGCCGGAGTCGCTCCGCTCGGCCGCGGTTGCTTCGACGCTCGCGCGCTACCGCGCCATCGCGGAGAAGGAAGAGGCGCTCGCCGGGTATGCCCGGGGCCTCGCCACCGTGCGCGAGACGATCTCGTCGCAGGCGCGCACCCCCATGCCCCCGGCGCTGTACGACCGCTTCACCGGACGCGCCCACGCCCGGGAGCACCTGCGCGCCGCCCTGCGCGGCATCGACCGCGTGGCCCTTGTCGCGCCCGGGAAGCACGAGACGATTGTGCGCGAGGTCGTGCGCGAACTTGGCGTGCGCGAGGTGAGTTCCCACGCCGATGCGCACGCTGCGGTCATCGCCACGCTCTCACCGGGACCGATCCTCGACGCGGCGAGCGAGTGGGGCGCACGCCTGAGCATCCCCGTGATCACGCCCTGGGCGCTCGCGCCGGCGGCCGCAACGCCTTACATGCTCCGAACCGCGTGAGTGGCCTCGCGGCGGTACCTTCTTCGCTCTGAGGAGAGGTGCGATGCGGGCCCACTGGATCGCAGCCATGGCGGTGATCGCGCTCGCCCGCGGCCTGGTGGTCGCGCAGGCGTTCCTGCCGGTCTTCCCGATCGGCGTCGTGCCGGACGCGGACGGGCTCATCGTGAGGCGCGTGGACCTGAACCCCGCGCCCGGCGCGACGCTGGCGTGGGACTGCTCGGCGCTCACGAGCGACGGTCACGCCGGGACGGATATCGAGATTCGCTCGTTCGCGCAGCAGGCGATCGGCGTGCCCGTGTTCGCTGCAGCGGACGGCGTGGTGCTGCAGGCCCACGACACCGAGCCGGACATGAACACGCAGGCGCTGGGGCAGCCCTCGAACTTCGTGCTGATCGACCACGGGGGCGTGCGCACGACGAGGTACGACCACCTGCGCATGGGCAGCGTGTCGGTCTCGGTCGGGCAGCAGGTCCGTGCGGGGCAGCAGATCGGGCTGGTGGGCTCGAGCGGCTCGAGCGCGTGGCCCCACCTGCACTTTGAGGTGCGCGCGCAACCGGGCGACGGCGTGGTGGAGCCGTGGTCCGGCCCGTGCCGGCCCGGCGCGAGCGGATGGAAGGACCAGCCCAGCGAGTCTTCGTCGCTGCGCGTGCTGGACTTCGGCGTGACGGCGGCGAACCTGGGCGCGATGCCGCCCCCGCCGCACGGGTGGCCCGCGTCGGGGCACCTGGCGATGATGGAGCAGCCGCACTGGGTGTGGATGCTGGTGTCGAACCTGCCCGCGAACAGCACGCTCCGGGTGCGCTGGCTGCGCCCGAGCGGCACGCTCGGGCTGCAGACCGGCGTCATGCCGCTGGGGAACGGATCGCCCCTTCGCCGCCTGGCGTGGCGCGTGCAGGGGTCGGTTGAAGAGATGGTGCACACCGCGGGAACCTGGCGCGTCCAGGTGGAGATCAACGGCTCGCTCGCAATCGTCGCGCCGATCGAGGTTCTGCCCGGCCCGGATCCGTCGTTCAATCGGGCGCCGGCGCCGATCACAGCCGAACTCGTGGGCGGGCCGATCGGCGCGGGGGATCCGGTCGTCTGCCGAGTGACGACGGCGGGCGCGCTGGACGACCCTGACTTCGATGTGGTCCGCTTCACCTACACCTGGTCCGTCGACGGCGTGCCCGTGCGCGAGGCGACGCACGCGGGGCAGGCCGATGCGCTCGCCGCGGGGATCGTCGAAGCCGGGCGGTCGGTTGCGTGCGCCGTGGCCGTCAGCGACGGGGCGCTCACCCGCGCGCCGGTGGTGGCCTCGGCGATCGTGGACGCCGGGGCGGCGCCCTGCCCGGGCGATGCGGACGGCGACGGGCTGGTCGACTTCAACGACATCACCGCGATCCTCTCGGACTGGCTGAACTCGTACGCCCCGGCGACGGGGCCGGGCGACGCGAACAGCGACGGCGTGGTGGACTTCAACGACATCACCGAGGTGCTCTCGCGCTGGCTGGACCCCTGCTGACCGGCGCACGCCGATACACTCGGTCGCCGTGGCCCAGTCCCGCCGGGTGACGCGCTCCGCCCACGCCAAGATCAACCTGGCGCTCGCGGTCGGGCCGCCCCGCCCGTCCGACGGGCTGCACCCGATCTGTTCGTGGTTCGCGCCGATTGACTTGTGCGACGAGGTGACGGTCGAAGTCCTGCCCGACGGGACGCCGAGCCGGTGCGAGATCGGATGGGCGTCTGATGCTCCGTCGGCCTCGGTGATCGACTGGCCGATCGAGAAGGACCTGGCGGCCCGCGCGCACCGGGCGGTCGAATCGCTCGCTGGGCGCGCGCTCCCGGCGATTGTCACCGTGCGCAAGCGGATCCCCGTCGGGGGCGGGCTGGGGGGCGGCTCGTCCGACGCGGCGGCGACGATGCTCGCGCTGCGCGACGCGTTCGGGCTGACGCTCGACCCCGTGCGCGCCGCCGAGGCCGCCCTGCGGCTGGGGAGCGATGTGCCCTTCTTCCTGCGCGAGGCGATGACGCCGGCGCTGGTCGAGGGTGTGGGCGAACTCGTGCTCGGCGCGCCGTCCTGCGCCGGGCTCAGCGTCGCGCTCGTGTTCCCGCCATTCGGCACGCCGACCGGCGCCGTGTACCGCGCCTTCGATGCGCTGGCCGCGTCGGAGTTCCGCGCCGAGCGGGTCCGGAGGATGGCCCTGGGGGGCCGAGGCGTCCGCTCCGATGAACTCTTCAACGATCTGGCGATTCCTGCAGAGCGCGCCGAGCCCCGGCTGGCGGAACTGCGCCGCGCCGCGGAGCGGGTGCTCGGCGCCCCGCTGCACATCACCGGGAGCGGGAGCACGATGTTCGCCCTGTTCAGCGATCATGAAGCCGCTCGCGCCGGCGCGGCGGCGCTCGGTGCGGGGCTACCGGGCTGTCGGGCGCTGGCGGCTCGACTTCTTTGACCCCGCTCGGAGCGCGCCCGGCTCTTTCCCGTTGCCGCGCCGGGCGTGATCGACCGCCCGGAGCTGGCCCGCGATCCTTGCGTCGGCGCGCAGTTCATCCAGCGTGAGGCGCAGCTTGTGGCGCCAGTTCGCGTGCTCCTCGAGCGTACCGGGGATGTTCTGCCAGCGGCTCTCGAGCCACAGGTCCTCGATGTTCAGCAGCAGGAAGTCCGCGCTGCTCCGCCCGAGATAGGCGTGCAGCGCATCGCGCAAGGGGGCCGCCCCTGTCGCGCCCGGCGCGAGCAGGCCCTTCTTCCGCAGGAACGCCGCGAGGGCCGCGTTGACCTTGCGGCGGTGCTCGTGCTCCGGCGCCCGGCGCGCGGGGTCGAGCATGCGCAGCGCGATGCGGTCGTCGATGTCCGAGCCCTCCCACGACTTGGCGAACGGGGGCATGTCGTGCGTGTTGACGCTGGCGACGCAGTTTGTCGGCACCGGGCGCAGCGCGCGGGCGGCGCTGGGCTGGCACTCGTACTGGCCCACGAACAGGCCGCACAGGTCGTGCGCGTTCAACGCCTTGTTCACCGCCGGCGGCACGGTGCCCAGGTTCTCGCCCACCAGGCGGCAGCGGTGGCGGTGCGATTCCAGGCACAGGATGGCGTAGAACTCCTCCGCCTCGTAGTGGACATACACACCCTCCGATGCGCCGCGCCCGTCGGGGATCCAGAACAGCCGGTGGAACGCCATCACATGGTCCAGGCGCAGGTAGTCCGACTGCTTCATGTGGTGGCGGAGCGACGCGATGAACGAGCGGTACCCCTCCGCGCGGCATGCATCGGGGCGCATCGGCGCAAAGCCCCAGTTCTGCCCCCCCGTGAAGTACGGGTCCGGGGGCGCGCCCGTGGAACAGCCCATCGCAAACAGCGACTGGTCGCTCCACACATCGAACCCGTACGGGCTCACGCCCACCGGCAGGTCCAGGTAGACCAGCCCGCCCCGCCCGCGCACCTCACGCGCGAGCCCCGCGATCTGCCGATCGGCGGCGTACTGCGCGTACAGGTGGAACTGCTGCACCGGGGGATCAAAGTCCCCCGGCTTCAACGCGCCCTTGCGCTGGCGCGCCGGCCACTTGTCCCAGGACTCGGCGTGCTTCTCCGTCGCGGCCCGGAAAGCAGCGTAGTGCGCCGCGTCCGGGCGCTCGCGCAGGAACGCGCGGTAGTCCTCTCCGCCTTCGCCCCCTGAGGCGAAGA
The DNA here is from genome assembly GCA_003511945.1 of Phycisphaerales bacterium. Taxonomy (GTDB): domain Bacteria; phylum Planctomycetota; class Phycisphaerae; order Phycisphaerales; family UBA1924; genus UBA11155. The sequence continues at coordinate 8,664 of DOJA01000237.1, forward strand.
AGTGAGCGCTCAGCGCTTCCAGGACGCGCCGCTTGAGCGTCGCCGCCCGGCGGTAGTCCACCGCATCGATCGCGCGGAGGGCCGCGGCCTCCCGGCGCAGGTCGTCGGACTGCAGCAGGCGCTTCGCTTCGTCGCACTGATCGAACCCCGGCGCGAGCGCCGGGTCGATGAACAGTTCGTTCCAGAAGCGGCGCGAGACGGGGGCGTAGGGGCTGGGGTCGAACGGCCCGGGGCGCTCGCCGTTGAAGGAGGCCAGCAGAGGGAGCGTCGCCAGCACGCGCCCGCCCAGCGAGGCGGACCACTCGGCGAGTTCGCGCAGGTCGGTGAAGTCGCCGCAGCCGAGGTTCGGCCCGCCCGCCCCCCCGGGATGGCGCGAGGCGCCGGAGCGCAGCGCGTACAGCGGGCAGAACAGCCCCCATTCGCGGTCGCACACGCCCGGCTCGTGCGCGAAGGCGCGCCTGGGGGCGCGGATCAGCAGCGTCTCGTGGCGTTCGCCCGGCGCATCCACCACCAGCCGGTGGTAGCCGAAGGGCAGATCCCTGGGCAGGCGCACGAAGACCGCCCGTGCGACGCCCCCTCCCCACCCCCCCCCGGGGGGGGGGG
>DOJA01000237.1:9341-12596 GCA_003511945.1 Phycisphaerales bacterium
GCCCGGAGGTCGGCGGCGGTGAAGGACTGCGACCACACGCGCGACTCGCCGCTCTCCAGCGCCAGGGCGCAGGTGAGGGTGAACTTCCGCGCTCTCCCGCTCAGACGGGGGCGGACCTCGACGCGCGAGGCCTTGCCCTCCCACAGCACCGTGACCGGCTGGAGCACCCGGGCGTGTTCGGTTTCGATGAACCGGCGCTCACTCTCGACCGCCTGCGCGAGCGTGGAGGCCTTCCACCCCAGCACGCCCAGCACGGGGACCAGCGTGCTCAGGGGCACGACCCGGCGGGCGCCGAAGGCGTCGCGATGGAAGGGCTGCACGCCGCAGTGGAGCGCCAGGCGACGCACCGCGCTCAGATGCTCCTTCGACGCCTCGCTCATGCGCAGGGGACTCCCTCCCCCGCCCGCCGCGGGGAAAGGGGACGAGTATACGCCGATCCGATCGCGTTCCCCCCCAAGGCGGAGGGTCAGCGCGCGCGGGCCGCCAGCCCCAGCGCGGGCCACTGGTCGGACGGGACTTCCGGGCCGGGGTCCTGATCGATGCCCGGGAACTCGCCCAGCGGTCCGGCCCCGCGGAGGACGCGGGCGGGAACGCCCACGCCGCACGACTCCATGGTGCGCCGGAGGGCGGCGTTGCTGTTGGCCCCCAGCAGCACATAGGGGGCGCTGAACACGCGGTCGCGCGTCAGACATTCCGCCTGCCCGAGCGACAGGGTGTAGACCGCCTCCAGCCGGTTGTCCGGCGCGCGCCCCAGCACGGGCCTGAGCACCTCTCCGGGCGTCATGCGTCCGACGCGCGGCATCCCGGTCGAATCGTCGCGCGCGCGGTACCCCCGGCGGAGCGCGAGCGAGGTGAACTCGACCCGTCCGTCCAGCGCATCGTGGGGAGACGGGGCGTCGATCTGCAGGAAGAGGTGGCGTCCGCGTCCGGCGACGACCCACGAGCGCAGCTCGGCTCGGACGACGGGTTCGACGCCGGCAAGCGGCGCGTTCGATGGGCGCCTGGTCCAGCCAAGAAACAACACGGCCACACCGGCGCAGACCAGCGCTGCGGCAAGGACCAAAGATCGCCTCACGCGATCGTCACGCTCTTGTCCAGGTACACATCCTGGATCGCGTGCAGCAGGGCGGCCCCTTCCTTCATCGGGCGCTGGAAGGCCTTGCGCCCGGAGATCAGCCCCATCCCGCCGGCGCGCTTGTTGATCACCGCCGTCGCCACCGCCTCCGAGGTGTCGCCGGCCCCCTTGGACTCGCCCCCGGAGTTGATCAGCGGGCTGCGCCCCGCGTAGCAGTTGGCCACCTGGTATCGGCACAGGTCGATCGGGTGCCCGCCCTGCCCGTTCTCGTCGCACCCGGCCAGGTCGGTGTAGATCTTCTTGTTGAACTTGCCGTAGGAGGAGGAGCCCATGTTCAGGGCGGCGTACCCGCCGTTGTTCGTCGCCAGCTTCTGCTTGATGATGTCCGCCTGGATCGTCACGCCCAGGTGGTTGCCCTGCCCGGTGAGGTCCGCCGAGGTGTGGTAGTCGGTGCTCTTCCCGTCGGCGCCCTTCACCTTGAAGGCGTTGTTGCGCAGGTAGCACCACAGCACGGTGACCATGCCCAGCGCGTGCGCTTCCTCGAACCAGGCGCTCACCTCGTCGATCTGGCGGGTCGACTGATCGGAGCCGAAGTAGATCGTCGCGCCGACCGCGATCGCGCCCATCTCGAACGCCTGACGCACCGACCCGTAGCGGGTCTGGTCGGCGCCGTTGGGGTAGGTCAGCAGCTCGTTGTGGTTGAGCTTGACCAGGAACGGGATGCGGTGGGCGTACCGGCGGCTCACCGCCCCCAGGACGCCCAGCGTCGAGGCCACCGCGTTGCACCCGCCCTCGATCGCCAGTTCGACGATCTTCGCCGGGTCGAAGTACGCCGGGTTGGGCGCGAACGACGCGCCCGCGGAGTGCTCGATGCCCTGGTCCACCGGCAGGATCGAGACATACCCGCTGCCCGCCAGCCGCCCGGTGTTCAGGATCGTCTGAAAGTTGCGCAGCACCGCGACCGGGCGGTCGGAGTCCTTCAGCACCCGGTCCACAAAGTCAGGCCCCGGGAGGTGCAGGGTCGAGCGCGGGAAGCCCTTGCACTCGTAGTTCAGCAATCGGGCGGCGTCGGGTCCGAGCAGTTCAGCGATCTTCGACATGGCGGGCGCTCCGGCGCGCCCCCCCCCTTCCCCGAGGGGGTTGGGGGCCGGCGCGTGGCGAGGGTGCGGGCGTGGAAGTTGGAACCCCCTCGGCCCGGAGCCGACGGGTTCACACAGAATAGCCGGACCGGGGGCGGACCGAACAGCCGGCGGCGATCAGCCGGCTGCACTCGGGTTCACAGGGGCGTTCAGTCGTCGGAGTCGGTATCGCTGAGGTCGATCCGGACCTGGCGGACGGCCAGCCCATCGGACCCCGGCTCGTCGAGCGACTTCTGCATCAGGCGCCCGACCTTGAACTTGACGACCTTCTTGGGGGGCACCACCACCCGCTCCAGCGTCTTGGGATTCTGGGCGACGCGGCGCTTGCGCTCGCGGATCTCGAACACGCCGAAGTCGCGGAACTCCAGGCGGTTTCCCTTGCCCAGTTCCTCGATGACCTCGTTGAGGAAGGTCTGGACCGTTCGTTTGACGATGACGCGCTTCTGATCGGTCGCTTCGGCGATGCGGTCGATCAGTTCTTTCTTGGTTACGGTGGCCATGCGCACCACGCCCCCAATGGGCGCCCGCCTTCGGGGAGCAACGCCGGCCCTTGAACCGCCGCAACACCCGGGCGACCGCCCGCTTGTTCACCCTCGCGGCCGGCACTGCACCGCACGCACCATCCGACCGCCGCGTGGTCGAGTATGCCACAGCACCAAAGCCCGGTCAACGCGGGGCTTGCGAACCGGGAGCGGACTTGTGGAATCGGCGCGCCTCCCGACCGCCGGACCGGGGGGCGGTCTTCCCCTCAATCCGCCAGATTGCCCCGGCGCTCAGCGCTGGCGATGAGGGGTGTTACTGGCGCCAGAAGTGGAATCGGACGCGCCGCTCCCGCGGGCGGGGCGCCTCGGGCCACTGTCGCCCGGAGGCGATGGGCACCCGGTCCACGACATTCAGGGCCGCGTCGCGGCGGGAGAACTCGAAGCGCTCGAAGGGCAGCGTCCCGGCGGACGATGCCTCGAATCGGGCGAGTTCGTCCCCGATCAGGGCGGGGGACTCCGCTGGCGCGGTCCACGGGCGTGTGCCCGCGGGGCGGGCGGG
>DOJA01000237.1:12662-12848 GCA_003511945.1 Phycisphaerales bacterium
GGCGGGGCGGGGGCCGGGGGGGCGGGCGGCGCCCGGCGGGGGCGACGACGCGCAGCCCGCCAGTGCCGCGGCGCCGAGGAAAACGAGGGATGAACAGGCCGAGCGGGCGCGTGGCATCCGGGGGGTGAGTTCAAAGCCCGTGCCGATCGCGGCATCCCCCCCAGCGGCCCCCACGACCACCCCCCC
>DOJA01000285.1:0-207 GCA_003511945.1 Phycisphaerales bacterium
GCGTGATCCAGAACCCGTCGGACCCGCTGATCCTGAACTCGGTGGCGGAGGAGCGGCTGGACCAGTTCGCGGAGCACGCCAAGAGCGACTACGAGGCGGCGCTGCTGAAGATCTACACCCGTCTGCGCCCGGGGAACCCGCCCCAGGTGGAGAAGGCGCGTCAGCTGTTCGCCGAGAAGTTCCTCGACGAGAACCGCTACCGGCTGG
>DOJA01000285.1:428-1156 GCA_003511945.1 Phycisphaerales bacterium
GACATCGACCACCTGGGCAACCGGCGTCTGCGCACGCTGGACGAGCTGGCGACCGAGGAGATGCGCAAGGGCTTCCTGAAGCTCCGGCGCACGGTGCAGGAGCGGATGAGCGTCAAGGAGCCGGACGAACTGACGAAGATCTCGGACCTGGTGAACAGCAAGAGCATCTCCAGCGCGATCGACTTCTTCTTCGGACGGAGCGAGCTGTCGCAGGTGGTGGACCAGACGAACCCGCTGTCGTCGCTGGTGCACGAGCGCCGGCTGTCGGCGCTGGGCCCCGGCGGCCTGAACCGCAAGCGGGCCGGGTTCGAGGTGCGCGATGTGCACATCTCCCACTACGGGCGGATCTGCCCGATCGAGACGCCCGAGGGCACGAACATCGGTCTGATCGCGTCGCTGGGGATCTACTCGTCGATCGACGAGTACGGGTTCCTGCTGACCCCCTACCGCGAGGTGAAGGGCGGGAAGCTGACGGGCAAGCTGGTGCACCTCCGCGCCGACGAGGAGATGAAGGCGATCCTGGCGCCCTCGGACTCGCTGGACCTGGAGGGGAAGCTCAAGGGCGGCGCCGTGCTGGCCCGCGTGGACGGCGAGCTGGCGGAGATCGACTCGGGCGAGGTGAACTTCGTCGACATCGCGCCCAAGCAGATCGTGGGCGTGTCGGCGGCGCTCATCCCGTTCCTGGAGCACGACGACGCGAACCGGGCGCTGATGGGCTCGAACATGCA
>DOJA01000285.1:1322-4064 GCA_003511945.1 Phycisphaerales bacterium
CGAGCGGGTGATCATCGACAACTCCGACGAGTATGTGCTGCGGAAGTTCGTGGGGCTCAACGAGCGGACCTGCCTGAACCAGAAGACGCGGGTGGAGCCCGGGCAGAAGGTGAAGAAGGGCGACATCCTGGCCGACGGGGCGAGCACCAGCGAGGGCGAGCTGGCGATCGGCAAGAACGCGCTGGTCGCGTTCAACACCTTCGACGGCTACAACTTCGAGGACGCCATCGTCATCAGCGAACGCCTGGTGCGCGAGGATGTGTTCACGAGCATCCACATCGACTCGTTCGATGTGGAGATCCGCGAGACGAAGCTGGGGCGCGAGGAGTTCACGCGCGACATCCCCAATGTGTCGGAGAAGATGCTCCGGAACCTCGACGAGAGCGGGATCATCCGCGTCGGGGCTCGGGTGATGCCCGGGGACATCCTGGTGGGCAAGGTGTCGCCCAAGAGCAAGAGCGAGCTGTCGCCCGAGGAGAAGCTGCTGCACGCGATCTTCGGGCGCGCGGGCGAGGATGTGAAGAACGACTCGCTGGAGGTGCCCGCGGGCAAGGAGGGGATCGTCATCGGGACCCGGCGGTTCAGCCGGCGCGTCCACATGAACGACGAGCAGAAGAAGCAGCTCAAGAAGGACATGGAGGCCTACAGCGCCTCGATGGACGACAAGACGGCGCAGGTGTTCCGTCAGATGGTCGGGGCGATCAACGCGGCGGTGGGGACCGAGATGATCGACCCCAGCACCCGCCAGAAGGTGGGCGCCAGCGACCTGCGCGAGGTCATCAGCGAGCAGATCGCCACCTTCGACCTGAAGTGGGTCAAGGGGTCCAAGGAGGCCAAGGGCGAGGCCGAGAAGCTGCACGGGCAGTTCTGGCCCCGCATCCAGGCCATCCGCAAGGAGAAGGACCGCAAGCTCGCGCACATGAAGCGGGGCGACGAGCTGCCCTCGGGCGTGCTGGAGATGGTGAAGGTCTACATCGCGACCAAGCGCCACCTCTCGGCGGGCGACAAGATGGCCGGGCGCCACGGGAACAAGGGCGTCATCGCCCGCGTCGTGCCCGAGGCGGACCTGCCGTTCCTTGAGGACGGGACGCCGGTGGATGTGGTGCTGAACCCGCTGGGGGTGCCCAGCCGCATGAATGTGGGGCAGATCCTCGAGGTGCACCTCGGGTGGGCGGCGCACATCCTGGGGTTCCAGGCGGTGACCCCGGTCTTCGACGGCGCGACGGAGGACGAGGTCCACAAGGCGGTCGAGGAGGCGAACGCCTCGGTCCGCGAGCGGACCGAGCGCTACGAGCGCGAGGGCAAGCACCCCGGCGCGCGGGAGATGATGGCGTCGATGCCCCGGGGCGGGAAGATCCAGCTGTTCGACGGGCGCACGGGCGAGCCGTTCAAGCAGAAGACGACCGTCGGGTTCATGTACCTGCTGAAGCTGCACCACCTGGTGGACGACAAGATCCACGCGCGGGCCACGGGGCCATACTCGCTGATCACCCAGCAGCCGCTTGGGGGCAAGGCGCGGACGGGCGGGCAGCGCTTCGGCGAGATGGAGGTCTGGGGCCTCGAGGCCTACGGGGCGGCGTATGTGCTGCAGGAGCTGCTGACGGTCAAGAGCGACGATGTCGAGGGCCGCACGAAGATCTACGAGTCGATGGTCAAGGGCACGAACACGCTCGAAGCGGGCATGCCCGTGGCGTTCGATGTGCTGTGCAACGAGTTGAAGGGCCTGGGGATGAACATCACCCTCGAGAAGGGCCAGGTCGAGGGCGGGAGTCTGCTCTGAATCAGGAAGCCCGTCCCCGCCATCCGGGGGCCGATCGGGAGAGGAATCAACGAGCCATGAACACACTGACGAAGGTCGTGCTGCTGGCGGCGCTGGCGAGCGTTCCGGCGGCGTGCGAGAAGAAGGCGAGCGCCCCCGCGGGCGCGTCATCGACCAACGCGGCGCCGACAACACCTGTCGCGCAGGCGAGCGGCCACCCCACCGGCGGAGACGAGCACCCCAAGGCGTCGAACGAGCACCCGGCGAACATCGAGCCGAAAGCGCCGGAGTGGACCCAGCAGACCAGCGAAGGGACGATCCACCTGTTCGTCCTTGCGATGAGCGAGGCGCAGTTCCAGGACGCCGCCGTGCTGGTCGATCCGGCCTCCGAGGCGTACGACGACTTCGTGAAGATGAAGGAGATGTTCGATCCGGCGACGGCAAACCCGAATGTTCCCGCGGCGATGCTGGATCTCATCAAAGCGCGCTTCGCGGGGCCTTGGAAGGGCGCGAAGATCGCCAGGGTGGCGGAGGCCAGCCCGCGGGCGCAGTACAGCGTCACGATGGCGAACGGGATCGAGAAGTTGATCGACCTGAATCTGTTCCAGGACAACTGGTACATCCTGGGGACCAAGAACCTGCTCGCGCCCGGGAAGCCGGCCGACGCGCCGGAGGCCCCCAAGGCGCCCGAGGGCGCTCCGGCGGGGACAGGGCAGCCGTCGCCGGGTCCGGGGCGTTAAGGCGGGCACGCCCCGGGCGGTCTGACCGGGGCTGGGAGACGCGCGTGCGGCCGATGCACCGCGGCGCTGGGTGATGAGCGAGTCGGGATGAAGAACTGAGCCGCACGCGGCACAACAGCCGGGAGCGTGGAGCCACATGGCCGAATCCGTGTACGATCGCGTGAACGACTTCGCCTCGGTGAAGATCACCCTGGCGAGCCCCAACGACATCCGCTCGTGGTCCTTCGGCGAGGTGAAGAAGCC
>DOJA01000285.1:4170-5291 GCA_003511945.1 Phycisphaerales bacterium
GAGACGATCAACTACCGCACCTACCGTCCCGAGAAGGACGGCCTGTTCTGCGAGCGGATCTTCGGGCCCGAGCGCGACTACGAGTGCGCGTGCGGGAAGTACAAGGGCACGAAGTTCAAGGGCATCATCTGCGACCGCTGCGGCGTGAAGGTGACGCACTCGCGCGTCCGGCGCAAGCGGATGGGCCACATCAACCTGGCGGCCCCGATCGTCCACATCTGGTTCTTCAAGGCCATGCCCAGCCGCCTGGGCAACCTGCTGGCCATGAAGACCGCGGACATGGAGAAGGTCGTCTACTTCCAGGACTATGTCGTCACCGACCCGGGCGACACCGAGCTGACCTTCAAGCAGATCCTCACCGAGGACGAGTACCGCACGGCGCTGCAGAAGTACGGCAACGCCTTCAAGGCCCAGATGGGGGCCGACGCGGTCCGCTCGCTGATCGAGGCGCTGGACCTGGGCGCCACGGCGCACCAGCTCCGCGAGGACATCAAGGGCACGCGGAGCAAGCAGAAGCTCAAGGACCTGGCCAAGCGCCTGAAGATCGTCGAGCAGCTCCGCCACTCGGACAACGACCCGTCCTGGCTCATCATGGATGTGATCCCGGTGATCCCTCCGGACCTCCGCCCGCTGGTGCTGCTCGAGAGCGGGAACTTCGCCACCAGCGACCTGAACGACCTGTACCGGCGCATCATCAACCGGAACAACCGGCTGAAGAAGCTGATGGACCTCAACGCGCCCGAGGTCATCATCCGCAACGAGAAGCGGATGCTGCAGCAGGCGGTGGACGCGCTGTTCGACAACGGGCGGTGCCGGCGTCCGGTGCTGGGGTCGTCCAACCGTCCGCTCAAGTCGCTGACGGACATGGTCAAGGGCAAGCAGGGCCGGTTCCGCGAGAACCTGCTGGGCAAGCGCGTGGACTACTCCGCGCGGTCGGTGATCGTGGTCGGCCCGGAGCTGAAGCTGCACCAGTGCGGGCTGCCCAAGAAGATCGCCCTCGAGCTGTTCCAGCCGTTCATCATCCGCAAGCTGAAGGAGCACGGGCTGGCCGACACCATCAAGAGCGCCAAGCGGATGCTCGAGCGGCGCGACCCGGAGGTGTGGGACATCCTCGAGGAGGT
>DOJA01000285.1:5420-17632 GCA_003511945.1 Phycisphaerales bacterium
GGCATCCAGGCCTTCGAGCCGGTGCTGGTCGAGGGCAACGCGATCAAGATCCACCCGCTGGTGTGCACCGGGTTCAACGCCGACTTCGACGGCGATCAGATGGCCGTCCACCTGCCGCTGTCGGTCGAGGCGCAGGCCGAGGCGCATGTGCTGATGCTGTCGACGCACAACATCTTCTCGCCCGCCAACGGGAACCCGATCATCTCGCCCAGCCAGGACATCGTGCTGGGCGTCTACTTCATCACGGTGATGGAGGACGAGACGGAGAAGGACCCGGCGAAGATCCCGCACTTCAAGGACCGGCGCGAGGCGATGCTCGCCTTCGACCACGGGCGGATCCGGCTGCACCAGCCGATCCTGGTCCGGCTCGACGGGTTCACCGAGCAGGTGCTGGCGCAGAAGGGCCCGGCGGAGCCCCTGCCGGCCAATCGGCGCGTGGTGACCACGGTCGGGCGCGTGATCTTCAGCGACATCCTGTTCCCCGGGATGCCGTTCTACAACTGCGCGCTGGGCAAGAAGGGGGCGGCGCGGGTCATCGACGACACCTACGCCTACTGCGGACGGGCGGCGACGATCGACCTGCTCGACCGGCTCAAGGAGACCGGCTTCAAGTGGTCCACGCTGGGCGGGGTGTCGTTCGGCATCACCGACCTGCGCATCCCCGAGGCCAAGCACACCCTGCTCAACGAGTCGCAGAAGAAGGCCGACCGGGTGCGCAAGAACTACGAGCGCGGCATCATCACCGAGCGCGAGCGCTACCGCCAGCTGCTGGACATCTGGGCCCACTGCCGCGAGGAGATCACCAAGAAGCTCATCGAGACCCTCAAAAACGACCGGCGCGACGCGTCGTCGGGGGCGTACACCTCGATCGAGCAGAAGCAGGGCCAGCGGTACCTCAACCCGGTGTTCCTCATGTCCGACTCGGGCGCCCGCGGCAATGTGTCGCAGGTGCAGCAGCTGGCGGGCATGCGCGGGCTGATGGCCAAGCCCTCGGGGGAGATCATCGAGACCCCCATCCGCGCCAACTTCCGCGAGGGGCTGAATGTGCTCGAGTACTTCTCCTCGACTCACGGCGCCCGCAAGGGCCTGGCCGACACGGCGCTGAAGACCGCCGACTCGGGCTACCTCACGCGCAAGCTGTGCGATGTGGCGCAGTCCGTCATCGTCAACGAGCACGACTGCGGCACCACGCGCGGCGTGACCAAGCGGGCCATCTACAAGGGCGAGGAGGTCGATGTCGCCCTGCGGGACCAGGTGATCGGACGGACGAGCCGCCAGACGATCATGAACCCGGTGACCGACGCGGTGATCATCGCGGAGAACGATGTCATCGACGCCGACGCGGCGCGGAAGATCGAGGAGCTGGGGATCGAGTCCGTGCTGGTGCGGTCGCCCCTGACCTGCGAGTCGGGCCACGGACTGTGCGCGCTGTGCTACGGGATGGACATGTCCACCTCGAACCTCGTGGAGCAGGGGCTGGCGGTGGGCATCATCGCGGCCCAGTCGATCGGCGAGCCGGGCACGCAGCTCACGATGCGCACCTTCCACACCGGCGGCGTCGCGACGACCAAGCTCGTCGAGACCGATGTCCGCGCCACGCAGTCGGGCGTCGTCGAGCTCCGCGACTGCAACGAGGTGCCGGTCACCAACGACAACGGGGACGAGATCCTGACCGCCCTCAAGCGCAACGGCGAGATCGCGGTCATGGACGAGCGCGGGCGCGAGCTCGAGAAGTACAAGGTGCCCTACGCGGCGGAGATCATCGTCCGCAACGGGCAGCAGGTGAAGCGGGGCGAGCAGCTGGTCCGCTGGGACCCCCACCGCGTGCCGATCCTGGCCGAGAAGTCGGGCACGGTGAAGTATGTGGACATCGAGCTGAACGAGACGGTCCGCGAGGAGGACGCCGGGAGGGGCCAGAAGGCGCTGATCGTCATCGAGCACAAGGGCGAGAAGCACCCGCAGATCGTCATCGAGGACGCGACAGGCAAGATCCTGGACTTCCATTACCTGCCCGCCAAGGCCCGCATCGAGATGGCCGACGGGGCGGCGGTGAAGGCCGGGCAGATGCTCGCCCGCCAGCCCCGCGGGGCCGCCGGATCGCACGACATCACGGGCGGCCTGCCCCGCGTCACCGAGATCTTCGAGGCCCGCAAGCCCAAGGACCCGGCGATCATGGCCGAGATCTCGGGCTCGGTCGAGATCCACTCCGACAAGCGCAAGGGCAAGATGACCATCCGCGTCATCTCCGACTCGGGCCTCGAGAAGGACCACCATGTCCCGCAGGACAAGCACCTGCTGGTCCACTCGGGCGACCATGTGCAGGCGGGGGATCCGCTGATCGACGGCCCGCTGGTGCCGCACGACATCCTGAGGATCAAGGGCGAGGACGCGCTGTACACCTACATGCTGGACGAGGTCCAGAATGTGTACCGGGCGCAGGGCGTGGGCATCAACGACAAGCACATCGAGACGATCCTGTCGCAGATGCTGCGCAAGGTCCGCGTCGAGGGCACGGGCGACACCGACCTGCTGCCCCAGGAGGTGGTCGACCGGGTGATGTTCCGCCAGACCAACAACAAGGCGGCGGAGGTGGGCGTCATCACGGAAGCGGGCGACACCTCGCTGGTGGTCGGTTCGCGGGTGACCAAGTCCGAGCTCCGCGAGGCGAACGCGAAGGCGGAGGCCTCCGGGAAGCAGCCGGCCAAGGCCAGGAAGTCCAAGCCCGCGACAGGGCGGACGCTGCTGCTGGGCATCACCAAGGCGTCGCTGCAGTCCGAGTCGTTCCTGTCGGGCGCCTCGTTCCAGGAGACGACCAAGGTGCTGACCGAGGCGTCCCTCAAGGGCGCCACGGACGACCTGGTGGGGCTGAAGGAGAATGTGCTGCTGGGCCACCTGATCCCGGCGGGCACGGGGTTCAAGGCCTACCAGTCGGTGCGCCCGAAGCTGCTGGTCGAGCCCCCGCCCTCGCCCGAGCAGGACATGGACGCCATGCTGGCCGAGGCCGCCGGGGCCGCGGAGGCCCTGGGAGCGTCCAAGGACGAGCCGAGCACCCTCTCGATCCAGGTGGGCGAGATTCTGATCGGAGAGGCCGCCAAGACCATGCAGGAATCCTGAACGAACGCCCGGAGCAATGGGCGGGCGGCGGAGCAGAGCACGGACCAAGGGGCCTGGGATGTCCTTCCCAGCCCCTTTTTTCGTTCCGGGGGCCGGACGAGTCACCCGGCGCGAGATTCATGATGTGAATCTGGGGAACCCCCGGAGTCAGAAAGTGGCGTTCTGGGGGCGTACCGAGCAGAAAATCGCGCAAAAGACTTGCACCAGCCCGCTGATTTCGGGGTATATTGACTCGGGGTATTTTCAGGTCTGGTGAGGAAACACGTCTCCCTCTTCCAGACAGGTTCGCGCACGCGGCGTCGGCTCGGGGCTTTGGCCTCGGGTCCGGTCCGTTTGCAACCCGGCGGCTTCCACAGTGGGAGTCGGCGGCTGAGTTTGTCAGTGGTTGAGTTGAGCAGGAGGAAAGAGCGTCATGAAGCAGTCATTCTTGGGAATCGCGGCGATTGCGCTGTGCGCCGGGGCCGCTTCGGCTCAGGTCGCTCAGGTTGTCGCGAGCGGCGAAGCGCGGAGCTACGACATCCGCACTTCTCGGTGGTCGTCGGGCTCGATCATCGAGCGCGCCGGCACCACGATCTATTCGAACATCACGAACGACACGACGAACGGCCTGATTCACTCGACCGCCGGCGGCGTCGTCGGTGACGATGTGACCCCGGTCAACCTGCCGATGGGCGGAGACATCGTCAGCGATGTCACGATCTCCATCGCGAACTTCAGCGGCCTGGGTGGCTCGAACGCTTCGCCGCTCACCGGCGTCGATCTGGATGTGATCTTCTACTCGACGGGTGGCGGCGGCGTCCCCGGCGCGATCATCGGGTCATTCAACTTCTCCGGCGCGCTCGACGCTCCGATCAACCCGCTCTCGTTCGCGCTGGTCACCTTCTCCGGCCTTGGCTCGCTCCCGGGCCTGATCTCAGTCCCGGACGCCGAGTTCCTCGTCGGTGTTCGCTTCAATGGCGCCACCGGCCCCGCCGCGACCTCTCTGGGTCAGGTCTTCTTCGGCCCGCCCACCGACGGCTCCTCGGCTTCGCGGTACTTCCGCCTGCCCGGCGTCAACCCCACGAACGCCCCCGGCACGACCAACAACTTCGCCCTCGAAGTTCAAGTCCCCACCCCGGCTTCGCTCGGCCTGCTCGCCATCGGCGGGCTCGTCGCGGGTCGGCGTCGGCGCAACTGATCGCTTTCGATCGCGGCTGGCGTGAAGGGGCTTCCCTCGCCTCGGCCGCCCGCTGAGACAGTCTCTTTCCGACCCCGGTGCCCCCAAGGCGCCGGGGTTTTTTTGTCGACCGATCCCGCCCACGCGGGAACGGGCAAATGGGTCAACGCCGGTTCCGGCGCTAGCATGTCGCCTTGGACCACAGCGGCCCATCGAACCCGGCCCCACGCCCGATCGAGCCCCGGGCCGAGCGCCTGCAGCGCCTCCTCCTGCGAGCGCGTGCGTTGGAGCAGGCCCCGGGCGTCTACCTGATGAAGGACTCGGCGGGGGTGGTCCTGTATGTCGGCAAGGCGGCCTGCCTTCCCGACCGCGTGGCGTCCTACTTCGTTCCCTCTGCGGACCTCGGCCCCAAGAAGCAAGCGATGCTCGACATCGTGGACGACTTTGAGACCCTCACCTGCGACGGCGAGTGGGAGGCGCTGCTCACCGAGAACCGGCTGATCAAGGACATCCGCCCCCGGTTCAATGTGCGGCTGACGGACGACAAGTCGTTCCCGTACCTGGTCGTGACCCAGCGCGAGGACTTCCCGCGGGTCTTCGTGACCCGGAACCCCGCGGGGGTGGACGAGTCGGGCGGGGTGGACCCGGTGATGAAGGGGGCGAGGGTGTTCGGGCCGTTCACGAACGCCGGCGCGCTGCGCGAGGCGGTGCAGCTGCTCCAGCGGGTCTTCAAGTACCGGACCTGCAAGCTGGAGATCCTCGAGAGCGACGATCGGAACCGCTTTTTCCGCCCCTGCCTGCTGTACTCGATCGGGCAGTGCACCGCGCCGTGCGCCGCGAAGATCAGCGGGCCGGCGTACCGCGAGGATGTCGAACGGTTCGTGCGTTTTCTGGGGACCAAGCGGAGCGCGATGCTCAAGGAAATGAAGGCGGAGATGGAGCGCGAGGCGGCGGGGCTGCGGTTCGAGCGGGCCGCGGTGCTGCGGGACCAGGTCCGAGCGATCGAGAAGCTCGACGAGCGAGCGACGCGGCGCGACGGGTGGCAGCCGGAGACGGAGGTGTCTCCCCTGGACCCGCGGAAGGGGCTCCGCGCGCTCCAGAAGACACTGGGGCTGGCCGATCCGATCCGGTGCCTGGAGGCGATCGACATCGCGCACCTGCAGGGGGGCGAGACCGTCGGCTCCAAGGTGTGCTTCGTGGACGGGCGCCCGCTCAAGAACCAGTACCGGCGGTTCCGGGTGCGCTCCGTTGAAGGCGGCAACGACGACTACGCCAGCATCCGCGAGGTGGTCAGCCGCCGGTACCGCGAGGCGGGCGCGGGGCACGAGTTGTACCCGGATGTCATCCTCATCGACGGCGGGCTGGGCCAGCTGCACGCGGCGCTCCAGGCCTTCGAATCGCTCGATGTGCGCCCGCCGATGGTCGTTTCCCTCGCGAAGAAGGAAGAACTGCTCTTCGTCCAGGACCGGGGCGAGCCGGTGCGCCTGGGGCGGGACAACCCGGGGCTGCGCCTGTGCCAGGCGATCCGGGACGAGGCCCACCGCTTCGCGCAGCACTACCACCATGTGCTTCGCCGCAAGAAGACGCTGGGCGAGGAGGGATGAGCGCCGGACGGTCGGGTATTGTGGAAAGCATGCGGAATGCGGCGTGGTGCATCGTCGTTGGAGCAGCCGCGCTGGCGGGCTGCCGCGGACCGACGCGGAGCGTGACGCTGGAGGTTTCTTCGGACGGGAGGCCGGTGCCCGCAGCGCATGTGCGGGCTGTGGCGCTGGACACGAACGATCTGCCCCTGCCGGTGACGCTGGCGACGCTCCAGCAGGCGGCGAACGCCCTCCCCGCGAGCGGGGTGACCGACGAGACGGGGCGCGTCACACTCCGGCTGGACAAGGCGTCGGCGTACCGGATCGAGGTGGCCGGCGCGCTCGGGTCGCCCAGCGCGGTGGGCTCGTGGGTGCTCAGCGCCGACAGGTCCGCGCTGCACGAGGCGACCGATACGAGGAACGAGGTGTCGGTTCGGGCGGTGGGGGGACGCTGAACAGGGTTCCGCGGGGCCGGTGGCTATGGGCTCTCACCGCACCCCGGTCAGCAGCTTCTCCGCGGTGCGGCGCAGGTCGTCGTAGGCGCCGTTGTCCTGGTTGCTGAAGGTGATCAGCGTGGCGTCCAGCGCGGGGTAGTATCGGAACTCGAAGTTCACGCCCTTGGCGATCCCGCCGTGGCCGAAGCAGTGCTGTTCGCCGACCTTGCTCAGGATGAACCCGAAGCCGTAGTCGTCGCCCTCGGCGCGGGTGGCGGCGGGAGTCTGCGAAGTGGTCATCCGCGCGAGGGTTTCCTTGGCGACCACCCTGCCCCCGACGAGCGCCCGGGCGAACTTCAGCATGTCCCGGGGCGTCGAGAAGCCGCCGCCGGCTGCGCCGCCCCGGCGTCCGGCAGGGGCGGCCGCGGCGGGAACCCAAGCGTGCCCCTCGCCCCGGCTCAGTCGCTCGGCCAGGCGCGGCACGCTCCCATCCATCGCGAAGGTGTCGGTGTCCTTCAGCCCCAGGGGGCCGGTGATCCGCTCGCGGACGAACTCGTCGTAGGGCTTCCCGCTCGCCTTCTCGACGATCAGCCCGGCGAGGACGAAGTTGGAGTTCGAGTAGCGGTACACCTCGCCCGGCGTGGCGCTCATGCCTTCCTTGTAGACGAGGGCCAGCAGGTCCTTCGCCCCGGTGGCGGCCTGCACAGCCGGCGCATTCTCCTTCGTCCAGTACTCCGCGACGCCCGAGGTGTGCGACAGCAGGTGCGCGATCGTCACCTGCTTGGCGGCCTCCTGGTCCGGGAAGTCCGGGAAGTACTTGGCGATCGGGTCGGTGAGACTGAGCTTCCCGTCGGTGTCGAGCATCATGACCGCGAGCGCAGTGAACGACTTGTTGCCCGACCCGAGGTTGAACCGGATGTCGGGCGTCACCGGCGTCTTCTCCGCGGCGTCGGCGAAGCCGAAGTAGCGCTCGAAGACCACCTCGTCCCCGACCGCCAGCAGCACCGCGCCGCTGAGCCCCTCCTTCTCACGGAGCCGGTCGATGTAGGAATTGAACCAGTCCCGGGCGCCCGCGTCCGTCAAGCCCCCGTTGGGCAGGTAGACGGGCTCGGTGACATCCGCCATGAAGGCCATCTCGCGCAGCAGGTACGGGGGCTCGGGATCGACCCGCATCTGAAGGTCGTGCCAGCGCCCGGTCTTCTCGCCCTTGGCGTACACATGCAGCACCCGCGACATGGTGTCGCCACGGGCCATCTCGGCCAGTTCGGCGCTGTGGAACTCCGCTCTTCCCAGGTGCCCGGCGATGGCGCCGTTCTGCTTGAGGATCTTCTCGATCGTGACCTTTTCGATGAACGACGGGGCACAGATGCGCTCGATGATCGCGCGACGGGCGCCGTCGTCGGGGGCGTTGATCGCGTCGACAAACGCCGCACCGTACCCCTCGACAGCGCGACGGTCCGGCTCCGTCAGGCGCGCCGCTCCGAGGGCCTGGGCCTGGCGAGCACCGACAACAACCCAGACACACACCAAACATACTACGAACGAACGGAGCATCCCATGCCGCATAATCGATCTCCTCACGCCTGGCCGACCTCGGACACGCCCGGGTCCGGCCCTCCAGGAGATGCTCGTCCCCGGGGTGACTGTCAGAAAGAACGAGAAGATCACGGCCGCGCAACCGGCGTTCCAAAGCGGGGCCGGGTGAGTCGCCTCACCCTATGATCCGCCCTCCCTTTCCCGCTCCGGAGGATCCCGATGGCGAACGAACACCTTGTGCCCCGTGCGTCGCCGCTGGGCGTCGGCGAGGAGGCCCCGGACTTCACGCTGACGACCCAGGACCGCACGGAATGGACCCTGTCGGAGGCGCTCAAGCAGGGCGCCGTGGTGCTGTGCTTCTACCCCATGGACTTCTCGCCGGTCTGCTCGACCGAGATGAAGTGCGTGACCGACGAGATGGACCGTTTCGTCAAGAGCGGAGCGCAGGTCGTGGGTGTGTCCTGCGACTCCTTCTTCGTGCACAAGGCCTGGGCCGACGCGCTCGGGCTCAAGCACACCCTGCTGGCGGACATGCACCGCGCCGTCTGCAAGGCCTACGGGCTGTACTTCCCCGACCTGAACATCTCCTCCCGCGGCACGGTCGTCATCGATCGGTCCCCGACCGGGAGGGGCCGGGTGAAATGGGTCCAGGCCCGGGAGATCCGCAAGGCCATGAGCAACGATGAAGTCCTGGCGGCGATCGGGTGAGGCCTGTGGGGGCAGCTTTCCGTATCGGACGCTCCTACGCCGCCCCGTCGCTCAACAGTTGACTTTCCTCGTCCTTTTGTCGATAATGTAGATGCATCCGGTCCCGTGTGGATTCACTCGGGGATGGGCGAAAGCCGCCGGATGCATTTTCATTCGACATTTCGAATCACCTTCAGGGTGCTCGATCGATGCTCTCCGTCGCTGAATCGGTGGATCATTCGGTTCACGATGTGCCAGAGCGGATCGGCTTCAAGTCGACCCTGGAACTTCAGCGCACAGACCGTAGCAATCACATCAGCGGCCTGCAGGCCATAGTTGTGGGCTTGGGAGACCGCGAACACGGGGTACGGGATCATGGAGTCAAATGTCCGCCCGACGGAGCTCCGAATCAGGTAGTTTGTTATCGCCTTTGCGTTGCGTGTGTTCACTTTCGGGTCCCGGTCATCAAAGACGAGCAGTGCCTGTTCCCCGGGATAAATGGACTTGCACAGGCGATCGATCCG
The DNA here is from genome assembly GCA_003511945.1 of Phycisphaerales bacterium. Taxonomy (GTDB): domain Bacteria; phylum Planctomycetota; class Phycisphaerae; order Phycisphaerales; family UBA1924; genus UBA11155. The sequence goes on from DOJA01000285.1 coordinate 14,452, forward strand.
CTGGAACAGAGCGCTGAGCGTCTTGTCGAGCCGCAGTTCGTCCTGGCAGTTGAATGTATGCAGATCCGCGTCGAAGCAAACGGTACCTGCGATATGAAACCTGCTGAACGCGCAGTAGTTCAACAAGTCGGTGACTAGATTCTACTGGTCGGAGAATCCTCGCATTGCCATGGACTTGAAGGTCGCGCCGCCAAGAAGCTCCTGGCCCTTCAACTCCTGATCCTCTCTGAGCACTACGCCATCGTAGGGTCGGCGTACGGCGTAGATGCTGGCTTGAAGGGACCGCACCGCTCGGTCGCTCACGCACAACCCGGCCAGCACGCCGAAACTGGCTCCCGTCCGCCTATGAGTTCGAATCGACTCGTCCAGGAACACAAACACCGAAGAGCTCCGATCGCTCGCGAAGCACAATTATGTCTCATCATACCATTCTGTCAAATTCCCCCTGCGTCCTCATCATCCGTGACGGCTGGGGGGAGAACCCCAATCCCGAGCACGACGCGTTCAACGCCGTCAAACTGGCGCGCACGCCGGTCGCCGATCGTCTCATGCGCGAGTATCCCACGACGCTCATCAAGACGAGCGGCGAGGATGTCGGGTTGCCCGAGGGCACAATGGGCAACAGCGAGGTCGGGCACCAGAATATCGGAGCCGGGCGCGTGGTCGACCAGGAGTCGGTCGCCATCACCAAGGCATGCCGCGAGGGGCTCGGGGGCAACGCGGTCCTCGTTGATGCGATCGAGAGCGCCGGCGCGCGGGGCGGCGCGGTGCACCTCATGGGCATCTGCTCCGACGCGGGCGTGCACGGCCAGCTCGAGCACCTCTTCGCCGTCGTCCGGCTGTGCAAGCGGCTGGGTCATTCCAGGGTCTTCGTTCACCTCTTCACCGACGGGCGCGACACCGGCCCGTTCACGGGCAAGGCGTACGCCCAGCGCGTCGAGCGCACGCTGGCGGAGATCGGCGCCGGGCGCGTCGCGGGCGTGTGCGGCCGGTACTGGTCCATGGACCGCGACTTCCGCTGGGAGCGAGTCGGGCGCGCCTACGACCTCCTGACGGGGCGCACGCCTGGCCTGCGGCGGTTCGGCTCCGCTTCGGAGGCCATCCAGGAGTTCTACGATCACCCCGCGTCGGAGGGCATGAAGGGCGACGAGTTCGTCACCCCCCGGCTCGTCGGCGATCCCGCGCCGATCCGCGACGGCGACACGGTGGTCTTCTACAACTACCGGGGCGACCGCCCGCGCGAGATCGTTTCTGCCTTCGTGCTGCCCGACGAACAGTGGGCCGGCGTCGCGCCCTCGCCCGAGTCCGGGGCGCGGGGCTTTGACCGAGGGCGGCGGCTGGACCTCCGGTTTGTCACGATGGCCGCCTACTCCGAAGCGCTCGCGCCGTTCGTGCGGGTCGCCTTCCCCAAGCCGCCCAGGATGGTCGACATCGCCGGCTCGTACATCAGCGGGCTGGGGCTGACGCAGTTCCGCTGCGCCGAGACCGAGAAGTTCCCGCATGTCTCGTTCTTCTTCAACGACTACCGCGACGAGCCGTTCCCGGGAGAGCAACGCGTCATCTGCCCCAGCCCCAAGGATGTGGCCACCTACGACCTCAGGCCCGAGATGAGCGCCCCGCAGGTGCGTGACGCGGTCCTCGAGCGGCTGCGCTCGGAGGACTGCGAGCCGTTCATCGTCGTCAACTTCGCCAACGGCGACATGGTCGGCCACACGGGCGTGCTGGACGCCACCGTCCGCGCGTGCGAGGTCGTCGACGCGTGCGTCGGGGCCATCGTGGACGCGACGCTGGCGCGGGGCGGGTCGCTCATCGTCACCGCCGACCACGGCAACGCGGAGCAGATGTTCGACCCCGCGGCCGGCAGCCCCCACACCGCGCACACGACTTACGATGTCCCCCTGATCGTCGTCGGCGCGCGGTTCAAGGGGCGCGAGCTCCGCGCGGGCGGGCGCCTGGGTGACATCGTGCCCACGATGCTCGACATGATGGGGCTCGACCAGCCCCACGCGATGACGGGGCGGTCGCTGCTCCGCGCCCAGTGAACCCGGCGGCCCCTGCGTAGAATCAAACGATGGCCATCGACCTGACGAACAAGCCCATCGCCATCACCGGCGCGGGCTCGGGGATCGGACGCGCCACGGCCCTTGCCTGCGCCGGCGCGGGCATGCCCGTCGCGCTCTCCGGTCGGCGCGAGGAGCCCCTCCGCGCCGTCGCGGCGGAGATCGAGCGCGCCGGGGGGCGCGCGGTCGTTGTGCCCGGCGATGTGACCAGCCCGACGGACTGCGCTCGGCTCATCGAGCGCTGCGTCGAGCGCTTCGGCTCGGTCTACAGCGTGTTCGCCAACGCGGGGTACGGGCAGGAGGCGCCGGCGCACGAGATGACCGACGACGACATCCGCGCCATGTTCGAGACCAACTTCTTCGGCACGCTCAACACCATCCGCCCGGCGGTCCCGCACATGCTCCGCGCCCGGGCCGGGCACATCCTGGTCTGTTCGTCCTGCGTGGCGAAGTTCGCCCTGCCCTTCTTCTCCGTCTACAGCGCCACCAAGGCGGCCCAGAACCACCTCAGCCGGGGGATGAACCTCGAACTCCGCCCGCACGGCGTGTCGGTGTCCAGCGTCCACCCCGTCGGCACGCGGACCGAGTTCTTCGACACCGCCATGCGCCGCAGCGCCTCGGGCCGCCTCATCAAGCACACGCCCGACGCGTTCTTCCAGTCGCCCGAGCGCGTCGCCCGCGCGATTGTCCGCTGCCTCCGGCGCCCGCGCCCAGAGGTGTGGACCTCGCTCTCCGTCCGCCTGGGGATGTCGCTGGGCATGCTGCTGCCGGGGCTCTCCGACCGCGCGTTGCGCCGCATGGTCGACCAGCGCCTGCGCGAGGGAGAAGGCGCCGGGCCGACGGCTCACGCCCCCCCCCACCCCGAGGGCGCGTCCGCGTAGACCAGGCGGGACCGCCCGGGGGCCGCCCCGTGCTCGTCGAAGATCAGCAGTTCGTTCGGTCCGTCAGCGTTCAGCCAGGGGTCCGGGAGCAGCACTCGGGACCCCGGCGGCACGCTCTTGCCCGTCGCGGTCGCGCTGAAGTACCGCCCGACATCGTTCCCGTTGAGCAGGATCCGCCCCTTCGTCAGCCCGCTGGTGTCGAGCGCCAGAGCACGCGATCCCGGGGCGGCGTCGAACCGC
>DOJA01000285.1:17690-19401 GCA_003511945.1 Phycisphaerales bacterium
CCGTCGCCCCGCGCCCGCCACCACGCCGGGCGTCCCGAGGCCTTCGCGTTCAGAGCGCCCTTGACGGGCTCGATGAACGCGGTCGGAGCGGGAACTCCGAAGGGGGCCGCCGCCCAGTCGGCGGGCTCGGTGATCGCGCTGACGCCCTCCCAAAGAGAGAGCGCCGCCTTCGCGCCCTTGGCCGCCCGGTCGATGTCCCCGACCAGCGCGAGCTGCAGCGAGTTCTTCCCCCGCCTGAGTGTTTCCTCGGGGAGGGCCAGGCGCAGCGCCGAATGGCGCGTGACCACCCCCACCGGCTCGGCGTTGAGGAGCAGCAGCCCGGTGTCGTCGAGGGCGTCGAGTGCAAAGAAGAGGGGGGTCTTCCGCCGGTGCTCGAACGACCATGACAAGCGACGCGGGTCGGTCAGGTCGCCGACCTCCAGCCCGAAGATGGGGGTCTTGAACGACAGGGGGGAGAGGGGCTCGGTCGCTTCGATCTTCGGGCCGGTGAGGCGCAGGGGCGCCGTCTCGTACAGGTGCCCGGACAGCCCGCTGGGGCGGGTGACGCCGTGCGGGTGGGCACGGCCCCCGAAGCGCTCGGCCAGGACGATCAGCGTGTGTTCCTGCTTCCTGAGCGGGAGGGAGAACGCGCCGTCGGTCGCCCCGGGTCCGGCGCCCAGGAGCGCCACCGGCTCGCCGTCGAGGAACAGGTGGGCCCGTCCGCCGAGGAACGGCGCGAGCGCCTTGATCGCCTTGGCGCTGGTCCCCTTGAACCGGGCCCGGCACCATGCGTAGGCGAACGAAGTGTCGAGCGCCTCGACCGGCGTGGGCCCTTCCCGCTTCTTGAAGCCCTTCCCCTCGCCGGTGACGAACCCGTCGAGCGTCGCCACCGCCCACCCGCCCAGTTGGGGCGTCTTCTTTGGCGATCGGCGCGGTTCGCCCTTCACCGTCTCCGGCTTGCGCCCGTGGGCGATCCGCGCCAGCCGCGGCGCGTCCGGGTGGGGCACCGGCGCGCCGTGCGCATCAAGCCCCGACGCCCCGACGAACACGACGCCCTCTCCCGGGTAGACGCGGTCGATGGACCCCTCGCTGCAGACGACGACGGTGATCCCCTCGTGCTCGCGGACCAGCGGCTCATCGCCCGTCGGGACGGTCACCTCGAAGGCCGAATCGTTGATCGAGATGATCCCCGGCGCCCCCGCCGGCCCGAAGCAGACAAAGAGCGAGTCCCCCGCCCACAGCGCGTTCAGCGAGCAGTAGTCCAGGGTCGCGCGTCCGCCCAGGTGCGCATTGAGCAGCACCCACGCGACCGGCATGGACCCCAGCGCCACGGGCAGCGTGGACCCGTCGTCCAGCACCACGGAGGTCGACAGCGTCGCGCCCGGGTCTTCTTCGGGACCGAACACGAACACGACCGACCCCTGCGGCCCGCGGCACTCAACCGCCGTCAGGGCCGCGCCGGCTGCTCCGCCCACACCCCCCCCACGGGCCGCCTTGCCCCGCGCCGCGGTCGTTGGAGCGTCCAGAGTCACGACCGCCGGGCGGAAGGAAGGGTCCAGCGAAGCGAACACGCGCCCGAACGACGACGCGAAGGTGCAGACCCGGCGCACCGCGTCGAACAGGTCGCCGCGGGCGCCCGTGGCGCTCACCGGCGCGGGGGCGTGGGCGGGGGCATCGGCGCTCGATGCGATGATCGACCCGGCCCCCCCAGCCCCCCCGACCCCTCCGGCTC
>DOJA01000002.1 GCA_003511945.1 Phycisphaerales bacterium
CCCCTCGCCCGAGCCCCCCTCGCCCGAGCCCCCCCCGACTCCCCACCCGAGCCACTGAGGGGCGGGGAGGGAGTGGGCCGATCGGTGCGGCGCTGTTCAGTCGGCGATCGAGACCCACAGCTCGCTCCCGCCTTCGCTCGTCGCCAGCACCGCGAGGTCGTTGGTGAACTGGCTGACGCTGGCGTTGTAGCGCACCCAGTGGAGCATGAGGGCGAGCATGCCGGCGGCGCAGAGCCAGGAGGCGCGCTCCGCCGAGGGAGCGCGTCGGCAGAGGAAGAGCATCCCGACGCACAGCGCGGTCGTGAAGGCCTTGAAGACCACCAGCTGCTGGACGCCCCCCAGCGCGATCATGCTGCGCGCCATCGGGTTCACTTCCATCAGGCCGGTGGTGCGGGCGTAGGTCAGCGTGAGCAGCAGGTCCGCCGCGGCCATGAGGGCGACGGCGCCGACCAGCAGCACGCAGCGGCGCGCCCGCGACCGGACGGGGGCGTCGTCGGCGCCGGGGCACGGGGCGGGCGCGGCGCTGGCCAGCGGGGCGTCGGGACCGGTCATGGTGGAGCGTTTCTCCCCGGGGGCGCGGGCGGGGACGCGTGGGTGCGTCGTCACGGCGCCAACGCCGGTATCGGTGGGGCGGGGACGCTTCAGGAGCGATCCCGCCCGACCGGGGGCCGTAGACTGTGGAAGGAGTGACGCATGCGCCGACTGGACAATCCTGAGCGCGGATCGCACGACGCTCGGCGAGTCCGAGATGCCGCGCCGAGCCCCGGCGAGGCCCCGCAACGGCCGAGAATCGAGGCCCCGGCGCTGTGGCTCCGTCGGTCCGGGAAGCCGGCGCGAACCGGGCGAGCCATGGGGGTCGGGCTTGCGCTGACGCTCGGGGGCTTGGGCTCGGCGGGCGCACAGCCCCAGGCGACGGCGGTCTCGCCGGTCTATCTGGATGACTCACCCCGGGCCACCGAGGCGCTGGTGCGCGCCCGCGAGCTGGCGGCGTTGGGCAACGAGAGCGACGCCGCCCGGGTGCTGCAGGGGGTGCTCGATCAGGACGGGGCGCGCCTGGCGCCCGCCGTCCGGGACCCCGACCTGTTTATTGAGGTTCGTGAGATCATCCACGATCTGCTGCTGAGCGAGCCCGAGCTGCTGGCCCGGTATCGGGAGCTCTCCTCCGAGCCCGCGCGCCGTGCGCTGGAAGATGAGGGTGATCCCGAGGGCGCCGCGGCCCGCTATCTGCTCACCCCAGCGGGGTTCGACGCTTCGCTCCGCCTGGCGGAGCGCGCCTACGAGCACGCGCGGTTCGACGCGGCGTACCGCGCCCTTGTGCTCCTCGAACGCCACCCCGACAGGGCCGGCGAACGCGCCCGCGGCGCCTCCCGGCTGATGTCCCGTTGCGCCGCGGCGATCCGGGCGGTGCGGGGCGCGGAGGACCCGTCCTGGGTCGAGGCGGTCGCCAGCCGCGCGCGAGAGTGGGCCGTGGCGTCGGGGCTGGATCCTGCCCCGGGGGTGCTGAGAGCGCCCGAGGACCTGCCCCCGGTTCGGACGCCCTTCTCCGCCGCGGAGTCGACGGCGTTGGAGGATCTGCTGCCCCGCCCGCTGTGGTCGGACCTGCTGGGCGATCCGCTGCCGGTGCGTGTGGCCGCGGCGCGGGGCGAGGCGAGCCGCTCGCCCTTGCCCGTCGGCGCCCGCTGGCTGGGGGCGGCGGCGACCGCGCAGGGCGACACCGTGTTCGTGAGCGACGGGCAGACCGTCAGCGCTTGGAACCGCTTCACGCTGACCCTCCGCTGGCGACTGAAGCTGGACGGCGCCGTGGGCGGGCCGTATGCGCTGCGGGCCGATCAGAGCCCGGCGGAGATGACGACCGTCGCCGCGGGGGAGGGGCGCCTGGCGGTCGTGACCGGGCTCCGCCTTGAGCAGCAGGTGCGCGAGGTGCGGCACCTGGTGGTGATCGACGCGGCCAGCGGGAGGCCGCTGTGGACGCGCGGGCCGTTCGACACGGGGGTTGAGGGCGCAGCCGAGTCGCTCTTTGTCGGACCTCCGCTCATCAGCGAGGGGACCGTGGTCCTCCGGGTTGAGAAGGACGCGACCAGCCGGCGCCTCGATGGGCTGTACCTCGTGGGCTTTGACCTGGAGACCGGCGCGCTGCGATGGACGCGTCCGGTCGGGAGCAGCGGGGCGCTGACCTTCGGCTACCGCCCGCCCACGCTCGACGGGATGTCCTCGGCCCGGGGGCTGGTGTTCACGCTGTCGCGCGTGGGGGTGATGACAGCGGTGGAAGTGGCCAGCGGGCGCACGCGCTGGGCACGGCGCGATGCGCCGCCGCTGAGCATCCGCGCGGGCGAGTCCGAGCCGTGGGAGTTCAATGTCCCGCAGGTGCGGGACGGGCGGGTGCTGATGCTCAGCCCGGCGCGGGACCGGGTGCTGATGCTGGACGCGGAGACCGGCGCGGTGCTGGGCTCCCGTCCTTCCTCGGCCTTGGGCAACCCGGCGTACCTGCTGCTGGCGGGGGACGACCTGGTGGGCGTGGGGCGGAGCGCGCTGCACTCGCTGGCGTTGGCGTCGCTGACCGACGCCGCCCAGGAGCCCGTCGAGATCGCCCGCTTCGCGCCGGAGATCTTCCGCGGGCGCGTGATCCCGGCGCCGGGACGGGTCCTGGCGCCGCTGTTCAACGAAGTGGTGGTGGTGAACACCCCGGCGGCCCTGGCGGGTGAGGGCCGCATCGCGTCGCGCGTGCGCCTCGACCAGCCGGGCGTCGTGCTCCCGCTCGACGGGCAACTCGTGGTGGTGGACGAGTCGCGGATCCACAGTTATCTCATCTGGAGCGTCGCGGAGAGGCAGCTCCGCCAGCGGATGGAGAGCGCCCCCGCCGACCCGGCCCCCGCGATCACCTACGCCGAGCTGGCCTTCCGGTCCGGTCGAACGGAGGGCCTGGTCCAGGCGATCGACCACGCCCTGCGGGCGATCGAGTCCGACCCGCTGGCCGAGACGGTCCCCGAGGATCTGTCGCGGGTCTTCCGATCGGTGCTGACGATGATCGAGCCCGGCAGCGCCGGCTCACCTCTGGATGCCGCGACGCGCGGGGCGCTGGTCGATCGCCTGGGGCGGAGCGCCTCGACCGGCGCGGAGCGGGCGTCGTTCCACCTGACCGCGGGCGCGGTGTACGAGGGCGCGGGGGACCTGACCCGCGCGGTGCAGTCGTACCAGGCGGTGCTGGACGCGCCCGATCTGGCCGGCGCGGTCTACGCCTCCGGCGGGACCGAGGTCCCGGCCGATTTCGCGGCCACCCGGCGGCTCCGCGCGCTCATCGAGGCCCACGGCCCCGCGCTGTACCAGCCCTACGAGGCCGACGCGCAGCGACTGCTCTCCGAGGCCCGCGCGGCCCTCGACGCCGACGCCTTCGAGGCCATCGCCCGGCGCTACCCCGTCTCACGGACCGCGGTGACCGCGTGGATGGAGTCGGCCTCGCACGCGCAGTCGCAGGGGCGCACGCCCCTGGCGGCCCTCGCGCTGGAGGAGGGCCTCGCCGCCGCCCGGCTCTCGCTCGACAAGGGCGACCCGCTGATCGGCGAACTCGGCGGGCGCCTGGTGTCGCTCCAGAAGCGCGCCGGGCAGTTCCACGCGGTGCTCGACACCCTCACGCGCCTCGAACGCGACCACCCGGGGCTGGCGCTGACCGACATGGGCGGACCCATCGACGCGGACGCCCTCGTGCGCAGCGTTTCCGAGAGCATCGCCCAGACGACCCGGCGCCCGCGCGTCGGCCCGCGCCCGACCGCCACCGCGACCATCGTCGGCTGGACGGTCGAGGAGCCGCTGGCGGAGGAGTCGCCGCTCCCGGTGACCGATGCCATCGTGCTGAGGTCCGAAGAGGGCGAACTGGCGCTGTGGCGGCTCGCCCCCGGGGCGCCCGCCGGGCTCGCCCGCGTCTGGGGCAGCGTGACCAAGGAGACGCTGCTGTGGCTCGATCAGCACGGCGCCTACTTCGCCGAGCAGATCGGCGAAGGCCCCTGGGCCGATCATCGCGTCCTGTGTCGGGCCATGAACGACGGGCAGGTCCGGTGGGCCACTGCGCCCTTCCGCACCGTCGTTCCCCCCGGAGAGCCCGAGCGCATCCTCGCCCAGGGCGGGCCAAACGCGCCGGCGCGATTCCTGTGGACTCCGCTCGAGCCCAACGCCTCCGTCGCCGACCCCATGCTCGCGGTCGACGGCTCCACCATGGTTCTCATCGACCGACTGGGCCGGGCGGCGGCCTACGAACTCTCGACCGGGCGCCTGCTCTGGACGCGGGGCGACCTCATGCCGCGGGTCCACGATGCGGCCCTTGCGGGCGGAACGCTCCTCGTTGGCGGGTCGCGGCTCCGGGTCGACCTCTCGGCGCCAGGCCCCGACCCGCTGCAGGCCGAGCCCAACCCGGGGGGCCTGATCCTCGCGATCGACGCCCGCAGCGGACAGACGGTCTATCGCTGGGAGTCCGACGACGCCATCCGGTGGGTCCGCCTGACCCCCGAGGGGCACGCGGTCGCCGGGCTGGATCCTGGGGTGGTGTCGATCGATCTGGTGCGCCAGCGCCTTCGCTGGCGCTCGGAGTCGCCCAAACTGAAGGGGTCGCTGGCCGCCTGGGCTGTCCCGGGGCGCGTCATCGTGCGCTCCGAAGCGCCCGAGCTGTGGCAGGTCACCACGGACGACGGCGCCGTCGCGCGCCGGGCCTTGGACCTGCGCGGGCGGCTGAACGAGGGCTTCGACGAGGTCACGGTCCGCGCCATCGGCTCGTCGGTGGGCATCGCGACCGGGCGGGGGCTGGCGTTGATCGCGCCCGACGCCTCGCTCGCGGGGCTCGACGCCCGACCCAACGATTCCGCCCCCATCCTCCACGCCGGTTTCGGGGCCGACTTCGTGCCCGTGCTCGAGCGATCCCCGCTGGGAGAGGGCGCGGAGTCGGGCTCCTACTCCCTGACGATCTTCGACCTTGAATCGCTCAGGACGGTCTCCACCACCACCGTCCGGTTCGGGCAGGCGCCGGCGCCCGTGCAGATGGCGCTCATCGACGGCAAGGTCCTCATCAACGCCGGGGCCGCGGTCACCGTCATCGACGCCCCCCCGGAAGCCCCCCC
>DOJA01000225.1:0-196 GCA_003511945.1 Phycisphaerales bacterium
CCCTCGGTCCCCAGGTCCCCAGTCCCCCGGCCCCGGAAGCGCCCCTTCGTGCCACCGACCCAGCGCAGAACTCAACCCAGCCCCGACCGCCGCGCGTGGCTTGCTCGGCTGGATGAGGCCATGATCGCCGATCGCGCGCGCCTGCTGGCGTCGTTCGACCGCCTGACCCACCGGCGCGCGCCCGGGGGGGCGGGCG
>DOJA01000225.1:331-625 GCA_003511945.1 Phycisphaerales bacterium
CGCCCAGCGCCGCGAGGAGATCGAGCGGGCCATCCGCGACCACCAGGTCGTCGTAGTCTGCGGCGAGACGGGCTCGGGCAAGTCCACGCAGCTCCCCAAGATCTGTCTGGCGCTGGGACGCGGCGCGGGCGGGATGATCGGCGTGACTCAGCCGCGCCGCATCGCGGCCCGGGCGATCGCCTCGCGGGTGGCAGAGGAACTCGGCCAGCGGATCGGCGACGCGGTGGGGTTCAAGGTCCGCTTCGGCGACCAGACCAGCCCGCGCACGCTCGTCAAGGTGATGACGGACGGCGT
>DOJA01000225.1:680-14895 GCA_003511945.1 Phycisphaerales bacterium
GACGGCATCCTGCTCGCCGAGACACAAGGCGACCGCCACCTCGAGCAGTACGACACGATCATCATCGACGAGGCCCACGAGCGCGGATTGAACATCGACTTCATCCTGGGCTACCTGCGTCACCTGCTGCCGCTCCGCCCGGACCTGAAGGTCATCGTCACCTCCGCGACGATCGACCCCGACCGCTTCGCGAAGCATTTCGCGTTCCAGCGCGGCGATGAGACGATCCCGGCGCCGGTGATCGAGGTCAGCGGGCGGACCTACGCCGTCGAGGTGCGCTACCGCCCGCCGCCGCCCCCACCCTCGGAGGGCGAGGACGCCGACGAGGACGAGCCGAACCTGCAGGACGCGATCCTGAACGCCGTCGACGAACTCGCCACCGAGCCCGACAGCGCGGACGGCTCCATGGGCGACATCCTGGTGTTCCTCTCGGGCGAGCGCGAGATCCGCCAGACCGCTGAATCGCTGCGCAAGCACCACCCGCCCTCGACGGAGATCGTCCCGCTGTACGCGCGCCTGTCGGCGGAGGAGCAGCAGCGCATCTTCACCCCTCACGGGGGGCGGGGGCGCCGGATCGTGCTGGCGACGAACATCGCCGAGACCTCGCTCACGGTGCCGGGGATCCGGTTTGTCGTCGATCCCGGGTTTGCCCGGCTGAGTCGCTACAGCCCGCGGAACAAGGTGACGCGCCTGCCGATCGAGCCGGTGTCGCGCGCCAGCGCCGACCAGCGGGCCGGGCGGTGCGGGCGTGTCGAGGCGGGCGTGTGCGTCCGGCTCTACAGCGAAGAGGACTACAACGCCCGCCCCCGGTTCACCGAGCCGGAGATCCTGCGCACGAACCTGGCGTCGGTCATCCTGCAGATGCGCGCGCTGCGGCTGGGACGCGCGGAGGACTTCCCGTTCCTCGACCCGCCGGATTCGCGGGCCTTGCGGGACGCCGCCGACACGCTGGTGGAACTCGGCGCCCTGGAAGGTCACGGCGCCGGCGCGGCGCTGACGCCGGTGGGGCGGGCGCTGGCGCGCCTGCCGATCGATCCCCGCATCGGGCGCATGGTCCTCGCCGGGGCGGACGAGGGATGCATCGACGAGGTGCTGGTCATCGCGTCGGCGCTCAGCGTCCAGGACCCCCGCGACCGCCCCGCCGACAAGGCGGACGAGGCCGACGCAGCCCACGAGCCATTCAAGGACGAGCACTCGGACTTCCTCTCGTTCCTCCGGCTGTGGGAGGCGTACCACGAGCAGGCGAAGCACCTGTCGCACAGCAAGCTCCGCGCGTGGTGCCGGGAGCGGTTCATCTCGTCGGTGCGCATGCGCGAGTGGCACGATGTCCACCACCAGTTGGCGGCCATCGCGGGCGAGATGGGCCTCCGGCGCGCCTCGCAGGAGGCCCAGGAGAAGGCCCGCCGGCGCCGCCACGAGCCCGACCCCGAGCCCGGCGAGGACCCCCGCCCCCGCAGCGGCGCGATCCACCGCGCCCTGCTCACCGGGCTGCTCTCCAATGTCATGAAGCTCGCCGATCGCTTTGACTACGCCGGCCCGCACGGCGGACGCTGCGCGATCTGGCCGGGTTCGGGGCTGTTCCGACAGACCCCCAAGTGGATCGTCGCCGCCGAGCTCGTGCACACATCCCGGCTCTTTGCGCGGACCGTCGCGAAGGTCTACCCCGGCTGGATCGAGCGGGCCGCGGCGCACCTCGTGAAGCGCGCCTGGTCCGAGCCTTACTGGGACGAACGCACCGCGCAGGTCTGGGCCTGGGAGCGCGTCTCGCTGCTCGGGCTGGAGGTCGTTCCAAGGCGGCACGCGCACTACGGCTCGGTCGACCCGAGCGCCTCGCGTCAGATCTTCATCCAGCGCGGGCTGGTCGAGGGCCGCTACTGGTCCAGCGCGCCGTACTACAAGCACAACCGGCGCCTTATCGAGGAGGTCGAGGGGCTCCAGGATCGGTTCCGGCGCCACGACCTCATCGCCTCCGTCGAGGCCCAGTTCAACTTCTACGACCGCGAGCTGCCCCCCTCGGTCTTCAGCGGCAGCGCCTTCGATCGGTGGCTCCGCGGACGCCTGCGCGAGGATCCCCGGGCGCTGTGCATGACGAGGGCCGACCTCCTGCCCCAGGGCGTCCCCGGCGCGAACCCCGACGACTTCCCCGACGCCATCGAGGCCCCCGGGGCGGTCTTCCCGCTTGAGTACCGCTACCGCCCGGGCGAGCCCGGGGACGGCGTGACGGTCGTGGTGCCCATCAACCTGCTCGATCATCTCAGGCCCGAGCGGTGCGAGTGGGTCGTCCCCGGGCTGGTCAAGGAGAAGGTCGTCGCGCTGATGCGCACGCTCCCCAAGCCCGTGCGCCGGCTGCTGGTGCCGGCGCCGGACTTCGCCGACCGGGCGCTGGCGTCGATGCCCTTTGCGCGGGGCTCGCTGCGGGCGATGCTCGCCCAGGAACTGTCGCGGCTGGCGGGGACGGCGATCGGCCCGGCGGACTTCGACGAGTCGGACCTCCCTCTGCACCTCCGCCTGAACATCCGAGTCACCGAGCCAGCCGCGCCGGACGAAACGAGGCCCCCGATCCTCGCCGAGTGGCGCGACCTGGGCGCCATACGGCGCGCGCTCGCCCCGCGATTGTCGCACGCGCTCGTCGCGCCCGACCTCTCCGAGTGGAACCGCGCGGGGATCACCACCTGGGACTTCCCGGAACTGCCCGAGGGCGTCACCTCCGGCGCCGGGAGCGCGGCGGTCCTCGTTCATCCCGCGATCGTCGAGGCCGACGACGGGCGCTCCGTGTCGCTCCGCACACTGTCATCGCCCGACCACGCCCGGGCGCTCACTCGCGCGGGGGTTCGGCGCCTGTTCATGCTCGAGACGGGCGAGCAGGTCCGCCATCTGCTCCGCAACCTCCCGGGCTTCGACCGCGTGGCGCTCCTGTACGGCACGGTGGGCGCCCCCGCGGAGTTCGAAGAGGGGCTGCTCGCGCTGGTCTGCGAGCGGGCGTTCATCGGGTCCCAGCCCCTCCCGCGGAACGCCGAGCAGTTCGCCACCCGCCTCGACGCGGGATGGCACGCGCTCGGGCGGTCTTCGGACGATGCGCTCGCGCTGGCGCGAGCCATCCTGGAGCAGCACCACGCTCTCGCGCTGGAGCTGGAGTCGACAGCGGCGATCGCCGCGCCCGCCGCGCGGGATGTGCGGGCGCAGGCCGCGGCGCTGATCGGGGCTCGGTTCCTGGAGCGGACCGGCGGCGAGAACCTGGCTCAGTTCCCGCGCTACCTTGCCGGCGCGATCGCGCGTCTGAAGCGATTCTCCGCCAGGAACGCCCCCCGCGACGCGGAGGCGACCGCTCTCCTGGCGCGCCTGGTCGGCGCGTTCGAGGACCGCCGCCGCTCGCACGACGCGCAGGGGATCGTCGACCCGGCGCTCGAGCGGTTCCGCTGGCTCATCGAGGAGTTCCGCGTGTCGCTCTTTGCCCAGGAACTGGGGACGACCGAGCCCGTCTCGGAGCGCCGGCTGCAGGCGGCGTGGGAACGGGTCCGGTCGTAGCCCCGGTACACTCCCGCTCCCACGGGGGGCACCCTGACGCATGACCGACGACGCACCGAATGACTCCGGCGTTCCCCTCGCGCGTCGCGCGGGGGCGTCGACAGCGCGCGGCCCGGTGCTGTTCGAGCTCTCGACCGAGGTGTGCAACCAGGTGGGGGGGATCTACCAGGTCATCCGGTCCAAGGCCTCGGAGATGATGGAGCGCTGGGGCAGCCGCTACTGCCTGGTGGGGGCCTACAACCCGGCGGCGGCGTCCATCGAGTTCGAGGAGCGCCGCCCCAGCGGACGCTGGGCCACGCTGATGGACGCCCTCGAGCGCCGGGGCGTGCGCGCGCACATCGGCCAGTGGCTCATCCCGGGGCGCCCCCGCGCCATCCTGCTCGAACACACGCTGCCGCCCCAGCGGCTGGACCAGATCAAGTACCTGCTGTGGGAGAAGCACCGCGTGGAGTCGCCCGCGGGCGATCCGGTGGTCGACACCGCGGTGTGCTTCGCGGATGCGTCGTTCCACCTGGTGCAGGCGGCGTCGGAGGTCTGGCCCCCGGAGCCCGGGGACGGCCGCCGCAATGTCCTGGCGCACTTCCACGAGTGGCTCGGGGGGCTGGCGATCCCCATGCTCCGCGACCAGCGCGTGCAGGCGGCCACGGTCTTCACCACCCACGCGACGCTGCTGGGACGCTACATGGCGTCGAACGACGAGCGCTTCTACGACCACCTCCCCAGCGCCGATCAGCGGGCCGAGGCCGCCCGGTTCAATGTGCGGGGCCAGCACGGGATGGAACGCGCCTGCGCTCACGGCGCCCATGTCTTCACGACCGTCAGCCCGATCACCGCCGAGGAGTGCCTGCACCTGCTGGGGCGCCAGCCGGAACTCGTCACGCCCAACGGGCTGAACATCGCCCACTACGACCTGGGGCACGAGTTCCAGATGGCGCACGCCCAGCACAAGGAGCGCCTGCACCGGTTCACGATGGGGTACTTCTTCCCGTCCTACACCTTCGACCTCGACCGCACGCTGTACCTGTTCACGAGCGGGCGGTACGAGCCCCGCAACAAGGGCTTTGACCTGTGCCTCGAGGCGATGGCCCGCCTCAACGCCCAGCTCAAGTCGTTCGATCTGGGCGTCACGGTGGTGTTCATCATCGTCACGCGCCAGCCGACGAAGTCGATCAACCCGCTCTCGCTCCAGTGCCGCGGCGTGCTCAACGAGCTCGAGGACCTGTGCACCCACATCATGCAGGATGTCGGCAGGAAGCTCTTCCCGCTCGCCGCCGCCGGCCAGCGGGTGGACCTCGACCGGCTGGTCGACCAGTACTGGGCCATGCGCTACCGGCGGACGCAGCAGGCGCTGAAGGCGCCCTCGCTGCCGCCGGTGGTCACCCACATGCTGTGGGACGACGCCCACGACCCCGTGCTGAACCACATCCGCGCGCTGGGGCTCTTCAACCGCGCCGAGGACCCGGTCAAGGTCGTCTACCACCCCGAGTTCATCTCCTCCACCAACCCGCTGTGGCAGATGGACTACGACCAGTTCGTCCGCGGCTGCCACCTGGGCGTCTTCCCCAGCGCCTACGAGCCCTGGGGCTACACGCCCCTGGAGTGCATCGCCTCGGGCGTTCCCGCGATCACCTCGGACCTGGCGGGATTCGGGCGCTTCGTGGCGGAGAACGACGAGCGGAGCGAGGAGTGGGGGCTCACCGTGCTCCCCCGGCGCGGGCGCGCCTTCCATGACGCCGCGGCGGACCTGGCGCGCCGCATCCTCCAGTTCTGCCGCTACGACCGGCGCGGGCGGATCGACATCCGCAACCAGGTGGTCAAGCGTGCGCCGTCGTTCGATTGGTCCCGCCTCGCGCGGTACTACCACGCCGCCCACGACCTCGCGCTCGACCGCTCGGTCGGCGACGCCTGATTCCCCAGCCCCCCCGATCGCGCCCTGACGAACCTCCCGCGCGAGCGGGAGGCCTCACCACCTTCGCCCCTCACCCCGCGCTCGCCCCCGCCCGGGCCTCCCGCGCCAGCGGCGCGCCCTCGATCAGCCCCGCCAGCGCCTCGACACTCACCCCCTCCGGCGCGACGGCGCCGAGGATGCGGTCGCGGGCCGCGCGGTACTCCGCGTTCGTGAGCCCGATCGATCGGAGCCGCCCGAGCAGTTCCGTCAGCCCCGCGAGCGTCGCGCCCGCGCCCGGCTCGCCCGCTTCTGAGCCCAGCCACTCGCTGAACGCCTGCGGGCTCGTCGCGCCGCCCTCCGCGAGGGACAGGTACCGCCCCGCGGTGCGCTCGACGAGCGCTCGGACCTGGGGCGAGCGGTCCTCGCCCTCGGGACCAAAGACCGCATCGAACCGCGCCACCGCGGCCTCAACCGCCGGGCGGTGCAGGCGCGTCGCCACGGTCAGCAGCGCCGCGTCGGTGACCGACGGAGAGCCGGGCAGGTCGTTGAAGATCGCTCGCCCGATCATGGCGTCGGCCGCCTCCGCGTCGGTCACGCCGCGCCCCAGCAGCGCGATCCGCTGCAGCAGGTTCACCGCGTACGCCTCGGGCGTGACTGTGTCCGCGAACTCCGGGCTCACCGGGCGCGACGCGGCGGCCACATCGTTGGCGGTGTCCCCCGGATCGGACGGGCCGGGGGGCATCGGGGGCTGCGGGGGCTGCGCATCCGCGCGGGTCCGCTGATCGAACACCCGGCTGCCCTCGACGAGCGAGCCCAGCGCCGTGTCCTCCGCGGGCGAGACCGACACCTCGAACTCCGCCCGGTCGATGCCGGTGATCGAGTCCTCGCCCGTCCCGAAGGTCGGCGCCGGGGCGCCGGCGTCGCCGCCGAGCACGACATCTCCCGTGAAGGTGATCGACCCGCCGGCCACGAAGTCCAGGCCGCGATCGTCGAACGACGCGCCGTCCGGCCCGTCGAGCGTCCCCGGCTGACGGCGCAGGAGAGTGACGCTCGGCGCGTTGATGAGCATATCGCCCGCGGCCACCACATCGCCCAGCGTGGCCGAGCGGCTCGCGCCGAGGTCCAGCGACCCCAGGACGGTCAGCTTCTCGTGCTGAGACATCGTGAAGTCCAGCACCCGGAACGACTGATCGCCCACGCCGACCACCGTCGCGGCGGAGGGGACCTCCCGCACACCATCGGCGCCGCCCGTCGAGAGGAACAGACTGCGCAGCGCCGTCGCACCGCCCACCGGGGCCGCGAAGCGGATGAGCCCGCCTTCCGTGGTCGTCAGGCGCAGGTCGAACGGGCCGTCCAGCGCCGCGTTGAAGGCGAGCACGCCGTCACCGATCGACTCGAGCACGGAGTGTGCGCCGAGCGTCACCGGCCCGTTGTAGGCCTGCCCGCCGACCGTGCGGACGCTGCCGCCGGTCAGCGCCGCGGGGCCGTCGAGCGTAAGGAACCGCAAGGCCACGCCCGCGCCGACCGGGCCGCCGAACACGGTGGCCCCGACATCGCGCAGCCCGCCCGGGCCGTCGAGCGTGCTGAGGAAGGCCATCTCGGTCCCGGTCAGCGTGACATCGCTCAGCAGCGTGACCGGACCCTCGTACCGCTGCAGACTGGTTGTCGTGATGTCGGCCCCGATCTCCAGCGGCCCGCGGACCACCAGCGACCGCGCCCGCAGCGCCCGATCGATCGTCGTGCCCCTCATCGAGGAGATCGTGAGCGCCGAGTCCGCCACCTTCTCGGGCGACAGGACGACGCCCCCGTCGCTGGACTGGATGAGGTACGACACGCCGTCCACCGAGCCGCCGAACTGCGCGAGCGAGGGGAGGTGGGCGTCGGTGATCGCACCGTCCTGCATGAGCGTGAAGGCCGCCGGCGCGGTGCCGGGGCCGCCCGGGCCGTTGAAGAACGGAGCGTTGGTCACGGCGTCCGCCGTCGCGCCCGTCGGCCCGCCCGCCCCGTTCCCGGCGGCGACCATGATCGCCAGCCCCTGGACCTCGAGCCCCGGCGTCAGGAACGAGACGCCCCCGGTCCCGTCGAGCCCGCCATGGAACTCGACGGCTCCCTGCGCGAGCACATCGCCGTCGACGCGCACATCGCCGAACGACATGAACGACGCGGAGTTGCCGATGGCCAGGTCGTCCTGGATCTCGAGGAACTCCTGGGCCGTCGCCTCGATGTTCTGGATGGCCTGATTGCCGCTGACGCCGCCGAAGTCGCCGCCCAGGATCAGGAACCCCTGCGTGACATTGATCGACAGGTTGGTCTGCTCCGGGTTGGCGACGAAGCCGAACGGCCCCGCGCCGACAAACAGCGAATCCGCCTGCGTGATGAAGACCGTCCGCCCCGAGGGGACCGAGAGCAGCCCGTGGGCGGCGGCGCCCGCCTCGGCCCGCAGGCGCAGGTCGCCGACGGTGGCGCTCAGCGTGGTGGTCAGCAGCGCGCGGTCCACGATGTCGCGCCGGGCGGAGAAGTCCAGCGTGTGCGCGCTGACCTGGACATCGAGCACGAAGCCGCCGAACTCGTCGCCGAACACGATGTCGCGCCCCGCGAGGAGGGTGAGCCCGCCGTTGGCTTTGTTGATCGACTCGGTGACGAAGATGTCGTTTGTCGCTTCGAGGCGGACATCGCCGCTGAAGCCCTCGATGGACGCGGGCGAGACGCGCCAGGTGTCGGACGGGGCGCCCTGGTCGGCGAGCACGCGCCCGTCGCCGAGTTCCGCGTCCTGTGCGCCCGGGGTCTGGATCACGATGTTGAAGGGGTCGAGCAGGAGCGTCGCGGGCGTGAAGCCGGGGGCCGTCTCGCCCCGCAGCGTGCCGCGGACATCAAGGCGCCCGGTGGCGCTGACTTCGGCGAACCCGCCGTCGCCCCCGAGCGCGCCGCCGGAGACATCCACCACGGCGCCCGGCGCCATCGCGGTGTCGCCGCCGATGGAGTGAACGAGCACCTCGCCGCCCGCGCCGGTCCCCGCTCCGCCCGCTGCCGACACGCGGCTGCCGCTCTCGAGGACCGTCCGCTGGCTGCTGACCACCCGCACCGCGCCCGCGCCGGCGCCGAGCGCATCCGCGCTGATCTCGCCCGCGTTTGTGACCTGCGCCGCTCCGACGGTCACCGCCCCGCCCGGCGCGCGCACCGCGCCGGTGTTGCGCACCGCCAGCGAGGCCGCGTCGCCGGCGCCGAGAGAGACCAGCCCGCCCGGGGCGCTGATGGTCCCGCTGTTCTCAACCGTTCCGCCCTCGAGCCGGACCGCGATCGTCCCGCCCCGCTCGCGCACGAGCACATCCGAGCCGACCATCATCGATGCCAGCCCGTGCTCGGCGACGATGGTGCCCGCGTTCTCGACCCGCGTGCCGACGAGGCGGACCGCTTCCGCCGTGATGAGCCCCTCGGCGACCACGGGGCCGGCGACATTGGTGAAGCGGTCGACCCCGTCGAGGAAGTCGCGGTCCGAGAGGGCCGCGCCCGCAGCGACCAGCCCGGCGGCGTTCACGATCGAGTTCGCCCCGAAGATCACCCCCGCCGGGTTGACGATGTACACCTGCCCGTTGGCCAGGAGCGCGCCGTCGATCTGGCTTGGACCCGGGCCGGTGACTCGGTTGAGCACCCGCGCCGTCGCGCCGGGCTGCACGAAGCGCACCGTCTCCCCCGACGCGATGTCGAACGACTCAAAGTTGATGATCGCTTTGTTCGACGCCTTGATCGTGGTGACCGCGCCGTCCCGGGCGATCTCGACCCGTCCCCGGGCCACCCGTTCGCCCCGTGGGGCCGCCAGCGCTGTCGAAGCGCTCGCGAGGGTGAGGGCCGTCCCGGCGGCGAGCGCGAGCGCCATGGTCCGGGTCGATTCCCGCGCATCCGTGCGGGTTCCGTTCATGTCTTGGTTCTCCCGGGCGCGCCCCGCCGAGTGAGATCGCCGAGGGCGGCCCGCGTTCCGAGTGCGTACCGGATTAGAGCCCGGACCGCGCCCGAAGCCAAGTCAGAAGACCAGCGTGAGCACGAAGTGGACTTCCTGATCCCCCGGGTCCACCAGGTCCTCCCCACCCGCTTCTTCCAGACCCTCCAGCGCAAACCCCCAGTCGACCCGGACATTCACCCGTCGCGTCAGCTGCAGTTCGGCCCCGAGGCCCACGCCAACGAGGGTCTGGTCGGTCTCGAAGTCCTGACGGTCCGAGTTCACGACGCGTCCGATATCCACGAAGGCCTTGAGGATCAGGTCCCAATCGGTCGGCCCGGAGCGGTACTGCGGCGCGAAACGGAAGGGCGAGCCGAAGAACTCCCCCGCCTGCGCCCGGGGCGGCAGCCCCCGCGCGATGTGGTAGCGGTACTCCGCCGTCGCCACGACCGAGGAGTCCCCCGCGACGATCGACTGCGGGTACCCGCGCACGCTGTACAGCCCGCCCACGACATCCTGCGCCGTCGGCGCCAGGCGGTAGTCGAACGCGTACTGCCCGCGCACGCTCAGCGCCACCTCGTGCGCCAGCTGCGTGGGCTCGAAGCGGTCCTCGCGGAGCAGCGGCTCAACGAAGAACGAGTACGAAGCGTCCCCTTTCAGCACCACCCACGAATCGTCGGCGTCGAAGCGTCCCAGCGCATCGATCTCGTCGGGGTCGGTCCCCGCCAGCGACGACGCGTTGCCCTCCACGCCCGCCTGCACGAACAGCAGGTCCGTCTCCCGCGAGCGCGTGAACCGGAGCGAGGCGCCGGGGATGAGGAACCCCTCGTCGCCGCTGAGGCCGGCCGCCTCGTTGTCGGTCGAGACGCGCTCGTAGCGCATGCCCGCGATGAGGTCCACGAAGAAGTCGCGGTCCTGGTGGAGGTTCCAGATCAGTTCCCCCCCCGCGGTCCAGCCGTCGCCGTCGAAGTCCGCGTCGGGCAGACCGACATCCGACGCGGTGTAGGCGTACCATGAGCCGTAGACGCGCCAGCGCGTCCGCCCCGTGTCGCCCACGGGCGCTTCGTACGAGCCCACCACCGCGTGGACATCGTCGAAGTTCCCGGTCAGGTAGTCGATGCTGAAGATGTCGTCGTTGTTCGTGAGCTGGTTGTGCACGAACCCGAAGCGCTCGCGCCAATCGTCGGTCGCCTCGGTGCCCGTGTTCGACACCTGCCCGTACAGCAGCCACGGGCGGTTCTCCGTGACGAGGTAGTCCAGCGACACCGCGCCCGCCTCAGCGCCCGTGGGAGCGACCGCCACATCCACCCGGCGCCCGGGGTGGCGGTTGAGCCAGAACACGAAGTCGTCAATGAGGTCCCGGCGCACGAGACTCGGCGCGCCCGCCCGCGTCCCCTCCGGCTGCACGGGCGACCGCTCGCGCACACGATTGTGAACGGGCGCGTTCACGACCTGGTCCTCCGGGAGGCGCTCCCCCAGCCCGATCGTGCGCACATCCGCGACCACCCCGACCGTCACGCGCAGCGTGAGGTGAGTCTGCCCCGCGGGGCGCTTGTCGGCGATCACGCCGTTCTCGACCGCGATCTCCGCGGGGTCCGGCTCCACATACACCCCGATCAGCCCCAGCGCTTGCAATCGCTGCACCACCGCGGGGGCGATCAGCGGCAGCGCCGAGTCGTGGAACGCCCGGATCGGTTGGGCGGGCAGGTCCGCCAGACGCAGCGCGACCGAGGGAACTCCCTCACGGAGTCCGACGAAGCCGGTGCCCGTCAATCCGAGTTGCACCGTCGACTCGAGCAGACTCTCGACCGTCGGCGCGCCCTCCGCCCGCCGGGTGTAGACGAACCGAATCTCGCTCACCGCGCGGGCGGGGCCGTCCGCGTCGATCGCGCGGGGCGTCGGCTGCTCGACCGATGGCTGGGCGAACGCGCCCGCGCCGCAGACGACCCCCGACGCCGCCGACGCCGCCACGCACACGCCGATCTGCAGTCGTCTTCGCGCGCGCAAAGTTCGACTCCCCATGCCCGCCGCCACGAGCGGCCACTGCACTATCGGAACTTCACGACCCGCTGACAAACCCACCGGTTATCCTCCGCCCCCTCAACCGGGTGGGTCCGGAAGCGTCCACGGACCGGTTCAGTCGGCCCCGCAAGTGGCCGATTCCCTCGGACGCGGGGCCAACCGCCCGCGCTGGAGCCCCCCATGGCCCGGAAACATCCCCCCGCTCGCTGGACGATCGCCCTCCTGGCGGGCGCGTGCGCCGGGTGCTCCTCGGCCCCCCACCCCGAGCCGGAGTCGGTCATCACCGTCCTGGAACCCTTGGCTCCGCTCGGCCCCGTGCTGACGCTCGGCGCCGGCGACGCGCTGGGCCGGTCCGTCTTTGTGCAGGATGTCATCCTCGCCGCCCTCGCCCGCGCGGCGGAGCCGGTGATCGTCGACGCCCCCGTCGAGCTCGAGGACGACCAGGCCCGCTGACCCTCTCCGGCCCTTCTTATCGCCCCCGCCCGCGCGCCCGGCGCCCGGCACGATCGCTCGGACCGATTCTCGTTGACCGCTCTCTGACCCGGAGTACAGTTCCGGTAGCCGCCCGGCGCCACGCACAGGGCTCCCGCGGCTGACGGAGTCAGAGAGATGACCACGAACGGATTCAACCCGCGCGCCGGGCTTGCGCTGCTGTTGGGCGTCGGGCTCGCCTCGGCCCCTGCCGGCGCCGGCATGCTCGGCACCGGCCCGATCACCGACCGCGCCCACTTCGACTCCATCGCCCACACGCTCATCGACTTCGAGACCCGCGGCAACGCCACCCCGATCAACCTCATCGACGGGCAGACCATGGCCCTGCCCGTGAACGAGTACGCCGCCCAGGGCGTCACCATCAGCGCCGGGGTCAACTGGGTCAACGACGGCACGCCCGCCTTCAACGCGGCCCAGAACCTCGCGGGCATGGGGCTGATCTCGATCCCGTCCACATCGACCAACACCTTCACGATCTTCTTCACGGGCGAGGTGCGCTCCGTCGCCGTCTGGGTCGCCAACAACTTCATGGTCGATCCCGCCGGCCCGACGCTCACCTTCCGCGACGCGGCGAACAACATCCTCCGCACCGAGTCGTTCGGCAACCAGACGGGCGGATCGCCCTTCGTCGACGCCCGCGTCAGCGTGGCCGACTACGGCTACGCCGGCGCGTTCTCGCAGACGCCCATCGCCTCCCTCACCATCACCAAGGCGACCGCGATCGTCGACAACCTCATCTTCAGCAGCGCCGTCCCCGCGCCCGGAGCGCTCCCCATCCTCCTGAGCGCGGCTCTGTTCAGCGCCCGCCGCCGCCGCTGATCGCAAACACTCCCCTGTCTCAATTTCCGCTTCTCGCTTCCCACTTCCCGCTCTCCGCTTTCCACTTTCCACTTTCCACTTTCCACTTTCCCTATCCTCCCCCCCATGCGACTGTCCTTCTACGGGGCCGCGGGGGAAGTGACCGGCTCCTGCACGCTCCTGGAGACCGACCGAGCGCGGGTGCTGATCGACTTCGGCCTGCACCAGGGCGGCCCGAAGTCCGAGGCCCGCAACCGGCGCTTCCCGCCCATCCATCCCGAGCGCCTCGACGCGGTCGTGCTCTCGCACGCCCACCTCGACCACTCGGGGCGTCTGCCCCTGCTCGAGCAGCACGGATACCGGGGCCGGGTCCACGCGACGCCCGCAACGATCGACCTGTGCGCCATCCTGCTCGAGGACGCCGCCCAGATCCAGGAGTCCGAGGCCGAGCGGCTCTCCCGCAAGCGCTCCCGGCTCGGGCGCCACGGCGCGGCGCCCCTCTACGCCACCGCCGACGCCCGCCTGGCGCTGCGCCGCTTCGCCCCGCTCCCGTACGAGCGTGAGCAGGAGATCGCGCCGGGCGTCACCGTTCGTTTCGTCGACGCGGGCCACATCCTCGGCTCCGCCAGCGTGCTCGTCACGGCCCGCGACGGGACGGGCGACAAGACCATCGCCTTCTCAGCCGACATCGGGGTCAGGGGCACGCCGCTTCTCCGCGACCCCGTGCGGTTCGATCGTGCCGACGCGCTGGTTCTCGAATCAACCTACGGCGACCGCGACCACCGCCCCCTCGACGCAACCCTCGACGAGTTCGTCTCGATCATCACCAGCGCCCGCGCCCAGGGGGGCAAGATCCTCATCCCCGCCTTCGCCGTCGGACGGACGCAGACGCTCATCTACCACCTCGGCGAGCTCAAGCGTCGCGGGCGTCTGGACGGGACCATCGTCTACATCGACAGCCCGATGGCGGTCGAGACGACCGAGCTCTACCGGCGCCACCGCGCCCTGTTCGACGAGGGCGCGTGGGCCATCATCGATTCGGGAGAATCGCCACTGAGGTTCCCCGGGCTCCGCTTCGTGCGCACCAGCGAGGAGTCGATGGCGATCAACCGGATGGACGGCGGGGTGATCGTCGTCTCCGCCGCCGGGATGATGACCGGCGGGCGGATCCTCCACCACCTCAAGCACTCGCTCTGGAAGCCCACGACGCACCTCGTGATCGTGGGGTATCAGGCCGAGGGCACGCTGGGGAGGCGGATCGTCGACGGCGCCCGGTTCGTCACCGTCATGGGCGAGCCCGTCCGCGTGGGCGCCGCGGTCCACACGCTCGGCGGCTTCTCCGCGCACGCCGACCAGCGCGGCCTGCTGGACTGGGCCGCCCCGCTGGCGCGCTGCAGCCCTCGCGTCTTCCTCAATCACGGCGAGGACCGCCAGCGCGCCGCGCTCGCGCAGCAACTGAGGTCCGAACTGGGTCTGAAAGCCGAACTGCCCTCATTCGCGCAGGTCGTGGACCTGTAGATGCGGTCCTTTGTCCCCCGGTGGCACGGGCGGCCCGC
>DOJA01000225.1:14979-15237 GCA_003511945.1 Phycisphaerales bacterium
ACGGGCGGCCCGCCCGTGTCCCTACCGCACCCCACGCGCGGGCGCATCAAAGCGGATCCCCACCCTCGCCAGCGCCTCCAGGCGCTTGTCATCGCTCATCGTGCCCCACTCCACAGCGCACGACTCGCAGCAGAACGCGACACGCCGACCCCGGTACTCCACCACCGGCGCGTCGGGATCGATCGCGTACTCCATCAACGGGCAGACGGTGTTCAGCGCGTCCGGCGCGATCGACGCCGCAGGAGTGGGGGGGAGGGT
>DOJA01000330.1:0-211 GCA_003511945.1 Phycisphaerales bacterium
GCGGCGCCGGCGCGGGCGGCCCACCCGGCCCGGGCTCCGGAGCCGAGGACGATCGCGGCGCCCGGGGCAACAAGCGCCGCGGCGCCGCCCCCGGGGGCACCGGGGTCAAGCCCGCCAAGCGGACCTTTTCGTCGGAGTCCGAAGAACTCAAGTGGCGTGAGCAGGACCTCATCGAGCGCGAGGCGCGCCTGTCGCGCTCCGAGGGCTTCCT
>DOJA01000330.1:458-743 GCA_003511945.1 Phycisphaerales bacterium
CACCATGCCGCTCAGCATCAAGGACCTGTCGGCCGCGACGGGCGTCAAGGCGGCGGACATCGTGAAGAAGCTCTTCATGAAGGGGCTCCCCGCGACCGTGAACAGCGCGATCGATTCCGAGAGCGCCCAGGAGATCATGCTCGACTACAACATCGAGCTGGAGGTCGTCGAGGCCAAGTCCGCCGAGCAGCAGGTGGTCCAGCGGTTCGCCGACCGCGCCCGGACCGACGAGCGCCCGCGCGTGCCCGTCGTCACCATCCTTGGCCATGTGGACCACGGCAAGAC
>DOJA01000330.1:836-2221 GCA_003511945.1 Phycisphaerales bacterium
GTGGACCACGGCAAGACCTCGCTGCTGGACAAGATCCGCAACACCAACATCGCCGCGGGCGAGGCGGGCGGGATCACCCAGTCCACCCGCGCGTTCCGCGTGCCCGTCCACCTGGGCGACGAGAACAAGGCCATCTGCTTCCTCGACACCCCGGGCCACCAGGCCTTCTCCGAGATGCGCGCCCGCGGCGCCAACATGACGGACATCGTCGTGCTCGTCGTCTCGGCGGCGGACGGCGTCATGCCCCAGACCATCGAGTCGATCAACCACGCCAAGGCGGCCAAGGTCCCCGTCGTCGTCGCGCTCAACAAGATCGACCTGCCCTCCGTCACCGATGCGCAGGTCCAGAAGATCTTCGCCCGCCTGGCGGAGCACGAGATCAGCCCGGCCGAATGGGGCGGCTCGACAGAAGTCGTCCGCACCAGCGCGATCACCGGACAGGGGATGCAGGAACTGCTGGAGACCCTGGACTACCAGGCCCAGCTCCTCGAACTGAAGGCCGACTTCGAGGGCCCCGCCCAGGGCACCGTCATCGAGGCCAAGGTCGAGGAAGGGCGCGGCGCGGTCGCCAACCTGCTCGTGCAGGAGGGGCGGCTCAAGGTCGGCGATGTCATCGTCTGCGGGCGCGCCTACGGACGCATCCGCGACATCATCGACGACCGCGGGAACCGCATCAAGGAAGCGCTGCCCTCGACCCCCGTGCTGGTCAGCGGGCTGTCGGAACTGCCCGACGCGGGCGACAAGTTCTTCATCGCCAAGGACCTCAGGGAGGCGCAGAGCGCCGCCGAGCTGCGCCTCCAGCAGGAGCGCGAGCGCGAGCTGGCGACCCCCAAGGTCACCCTCGACTCCATGTTCGCCCAGATGAAGCAGGGCGACCTCAAGGAACTGCTCATCGTCCTGAAGGCGGATGTGCAGGGCTCGGTCGATGTGATCCGCAACTCCGTCGAACAGATCTCGACCGACGAGGTGAAGGTCCGCGTGCTCCACGCCGCCGTGGGGGGGATCAGCGAGTCCGATGTCACCCTGGCGGCGGCGTCCGGCGCGGTGATCCTGGGCTTCAATGTCATCCCGTCGGGCAAGGCGCGGGGCCTGGCCGAGGGCAAGAAGGTCGAGATCCGCTCCTACCAGGTCATCTACGACATCGTGGACGACATGCGGTCGGCCGCCGAGGGGCTCCTCGCGCCCGAACTGCGCCAGGATGTCCTGGGCCACGCGGAGGTCCGGGCGGTGTTCAAGGTCACCAGGGTCGGCGCGATCGCCGGCTGCTATGTCACCGACGGGACGATCGAGCGGAACGCCCTCATCCGCGTCACCCGCAACGGGATCGTCATCGAGAACGACCGCGTCCTCGAGCAGCTCAAGCGGTTCAAGGACGACGCCAAGGA
>DOJA01000330.1:2321-3180 GCA_003511945.1 Phycisphaerales bacterium
TGCGGCATGAAGATCGCCGGCTACGACGACATCAAAGAGGGCGACATCCTCGAGTGCTACCGCAAGGTGGAGGTCAAACGCTCGCTCGGCTCCTGATCCGCACCCGACCCCCGGGACCTCAGGAACCCGGGGATCCGCAGCGCCCGCGCCATGGTCATTGGAATCCTTCAGTTCGAGGTCATCGTGCCCTGGAGCCAGTCGCTCAAGGACAAGCGTCGCGTCGTTCGGTCCCTCAAGGACCGGCTGCACCGTGAGCACCAGGTGTCGGTGGCGGAGGTCGGCGCGCTCGACCAGCACCGCGTGGCCCTGCTGGGGCTGGCGGTGGTCGGTACCGACGCTCGGCGGGCGGGCGCGGTGATGGACCGGGTGCTGGCCAAGGTCCGCGCGCTGCACGACGCGTCGCTGGGGTCGGTGAGCCGCGACATCCTGCACGCCAGCGCGCTCGAGTGGCGCGGGGGCGCCGACGCGGATCCCGGCGCGGGCGACGCGCCGGTCTGGACCGACGCGGAACTCCGGGACGCCGAGCGCCTGGTCGCCGACGCCGGCGCGGAGGAGCCGCGGTGAGCCATCGCCCGGACCAGATCGCCTCGGTCCTGCACCGCGCGGTGCAGTCGATCATCACCGAGGGGCTCGCCGACCCGCGCCTGGACGCGATGATCACGGTCACGGGCGTGACGGTCGGGGCCGACCTGCAGGAGGCGGTGGTCTCGATCGCGGTGTCGCCCGAGGAGAAGGGCGACCTGGCCCTGCACGGGCTGCGAGCGGCGTCCGGGTTCATCCGGCGCAAGGCGGGCGAACGGGTCGCCCTCCACCGACCGCCCCGGCTGGTGTTCAAGATCGACAAGGCCCTGCGCAAGCA
>DOJA01000062.1:0-2986 GCA_003511945.1 Phycisphaerales bacterium
GGACCCCGCCCTTGTCAAGGAACTCGAAGCGCAATTCGGCTTCGACAAGCCCCCACTTGGCCGGGGGGGCCGGACATGCGGGTTGGATCGAAGGGGAGTCGTCCCATGAGAGAGCGCCATCGACGGGTCACGAACGATACGCGCCCT
The DNA here is from genome assembly GCA_003511945.1 of Phycisphaerales bacterium. Classification (GTDB taxonomy): domain Bacteria; phylum Planctomycetota; class Phycisphaerae; order Phycisphaerales; family UBA1924; genus UBA11155. The sequence continues at coordinate 148 of DOJA01000062.1, forward strand.
CGCTCGCAGGGTGTTCGATGGAGGCGCCGGTCGAGGCGGGGAGGACATCAGCCCGCTCCGGCGAGCCATGCGCCCTAGCATCGCTCCCGGCCCGGGCCGGATGAGCGAGGTGCGTGACGATGCGGTTCCTGATCGCCATCCCGGTCTACAACGAAGAGAAGTATGTCCAGCGCGTGCTCCGGCGCGTGCTCCAGTTCACCCCCGAGGTGCTGGTCATCGACGACGGCTCCACCGACGCCACGCCCTGCCTGCTGCCCACACAGCCCGTCGAGGTCATCCGTCACGCACGGAACCGCGGCTACGGGCGCTCGCTGCTGGACGCCTTCCGTTGGGCCGCCGTCGACGGGTTCGATTGGGTCATCACCATGGACTGCGACGAGCAGNNGACGACGGCTCGACCGACGGCACCCCCTGCCTGCTCCCGCTCCGCCCCGTCGAGGTCATCCGCCACGCGCGCAACCGCGGCTACGGGCGATGAGATGCGTTTCGCTGGGCGTCGTGCGCCACGTGCCGGTACGACTGGCTGATCACGATGGACTGCGACGAGCAGCACGAACCCGAAGAGATCCCCCGATTCGTCGAGGCGGCCCGCGCGGGAACGCACGATGTCATCAGCGGGTCGCGATACCTTCGCCCGTTCATCGACAACCACTCGCCCCCGGAGAACCGGCGCAGCATCAACGCCCGCATGACGAAAGAGATCAACTGCCGACTCGGGCTCTCGATCACCGACGCGTTCTGCGGCTTCAAGGCCTACCGCGTCGGCGCTTTGGCCCGCCTCTCCCTCTCGGTGGAGGGTTACGCCTTCCCTATGCAGTTCTGGGTGCAGTCTCGCGCAGCGGGGCTGCGGATCCGCGAACTCCCGGTGCGCCTCATCTACAACGACGCCACCCGCACCTTCGGGGGGCCGCTCGACGACGACGGCGTCCGGCTCGGCCACTACCGCGATGTGCTCTGCGCCGAGATCCAGCGCTGCGCCGACCGGCTCCCCTCCGGGGCGTGCGACGACCTCGACGCGCTCCAGGCCTGCGGCAACAACGCGGGGTGCGCCGGGCGATGACCGGCGCGGTCGAGCGCATCTCGATCGCACCGCCGGCGACTGACTGGCCCGCTCTGGCGGCGGAGCGCTTCGCTTCGATCTCCGAGCCGGCGCGCCGATTCCGGGCTGCTCTCGCTCTCCCGACCGACCGTCCCGTCATCATGAGCGGTCACCAGGCCGAGTGGTGGCACATGGGTGTGCTCGCCAAGTTCGTTGCGCTCGACCACGCCGCCGCCGACGGGCGCGTCGCCCCGGCGTGGCTGGTTCCCGATCAGGACGAGGCCGGCTTCGCGTCCCTGCGCGTGCCCGTCCGCGATCCGCAGGGCCTGCTGCGGGCCGGCGAGGTGGCCATCACCACCGAGTCGCCGGAGGGTGTGCCCGGCGCATCGTGCCCTGCTTTCGTCGCCCGCGCCGAGTGGCCTGTCGGCGCGACGCCCGCCCTCGAGTCGGTCCGAGCGGGCGTCGAACGCACGGTCACGGCGCTCAACGCGCACCGCACGGAGCCCCCTGGCGCGGGGGGGTGGGGGGGCGTCCCGCAGGTCATCGCGGCGCTGAAGGACCTGATCGCGCCCGCCGGCGCGACAACCCCGGTCGTCTACGCCAGCCGCCTTCACCGGACCGAGGGCTTCCGGCTGCTGATCGACCGCCTCCGCGCCGACCCGCGCGCCGCGGCTGTGGCCTACAACCGTGCCGCGGTTTCGTTCCCGGATGCGGGGGTCGCGCCGCTGGCGATCGACGACAGACGGGTCGAACTGCCGCTGTGGACATTGGCCCCCGGCGTGCCGCGCCGGCGCGTGTTCAGCGACGCTCTCGCGCAGGCCAGCCCTGCTTCCCTCGCGCCCCGGGCGCTCCTTCTTACGGGGATTGTCCGCGCGTGGGCGTGCGACCTGTTCGTCCACGGCACCGGGGGCGCGTCGTACGATCGCATCACCGAACGGTGGTTCGCCCAGTGGCTTGGTCTGACGCTGGCGCCCATGGCCACGGCGACCGCGGATGCCTACCTGCCGTTCGATCTGCCCCGGGTGACGGCGCGGGACGCCGCTCGCGCCGCGTGGGAGGCGCACGCCGCTCGACACAACCCGGCGCTCTTCGCCGGCGCGCCCGACATCCCCGAAGAGAAGCACCGCCTTGTGGCGCGGATCGAGGCCGCCCCTCGCCGCAGCGAGGCGCGACTGGCGGGGTACCGGGCGCTCCACGGCGCGCTGGACCTCCACCGCGCCCGCGCGGCGGACCGGCTGGCCTCCCTTGTGGAACGGGCGGCCCGCCTGCGGACGGCGCTGGAGGAGCAGGGCGTCGCCCGCGATCGCGCCTGGGCTTTCGTGCTGCATGCGCCGGACACGATCGCCGAACTGGGGCGGATGATCGCTCCCGGCGCTGTCCGACACGCGGCGGGACTGCCGATGAACGGCTAAGATTCTCACGCGGCGTCCGCGAGCGCCGTCGGGGGCCAGCGGTGGGCAACAACAGCCAACTCATCATCCTGCTGATCTTCGCCACGATCTCGGCGCTGTCGTGGGTGTTCGGCAAGCTCAAGGAGCAGTCGGAGCTCAAGCGGGCGCGCGACGAGGCGCGGCGCAAGCGGGATGAAGAGCTCCGCACCGGACGGGTCGAACAGCCCTCCCCGACCTCCCGGATGCCCCCAACACCGGCGCAGGTGCGGGCGCAGGACATGGCCGCGCGTCGGCAGGCCCAGCTCGAGGAACTCCGACGACAGCAGCAGGCGCGGACGCAGATGACGCTCCCGGGAGGCGTGGTGATCGTGCGCGGCCCCGTCCCCGGACCGACGGCGCCGGCACCGCC
>DOJA01000062.1:3005-8129 GCA_003511945.1 Phycisphaerales bacterium
GCCCCCCCCCGGCGCGGCCCCGCCGTGCCGACGACGGTCCCGGCCCCGGCGCGGCGTCCTCAGGGGCGCCCGTCCGGTCCCACCGCCGCCCCTCGGGGAACGGCGCGCCCCGCGCCCTCGACGCCACCCAAGCCCGTGAGCGCGCCGCTGCGCGAAGCGGCCGCTCGTCCGGCGCCGAGCACCGACGCGGCTGCCGGCAAGCTTGAAGCACGCCCCAGGCCATTCGGCCAGCGGGGCTCGGCGTCGCTGGCGCTCTTTCTCGACGCGAACGGGCACGCCCGCCCGCCCGCCGACCTCCGCGCCGTCATCGGCGCGATCGAGGTGCTCGGTCCCCCCGTCTCCGCGCGACGAGACGAGCGCCTGTTCTGACGCGCGGGCCTGTATACTCCGCCCCCCATATGTCCCAGTCACGCGGCCGACCGCGTCCCAAAGCCCGTTCGACCGCCGAACCGCCCTTCAGCGGACGCATCAGCCGGCTCCGTCGGGTGGTCCGCGCCAAGGGGCTCGACGCGCTGCTCATCACGAACGCGAACGACATCCGTTACCTCACCGGGTTCTCCGGCGAGGACTCGTGGGCCATCGTCACTGTGGGGGGGGCGCCGGGGCTGGTGGTCATCAGCGACTTTCGCTTCCAGGAAGAGCTCGCGGCCCTCGTTCCCCCGGTGCGCACGCTGATCCGCAAGGGCGCGATCACCCAGGCCGCCATCGGGCTGGTGCGCGACCTTCGGCTGGCGCGGATCGGCCTCCAGGCGGAGTACCTGACCGTGGCGACCCGCGCCGCGCTGAGCGAGGGCATCGGCGCCAAGCGAGTCAGCGACTCGGTCGGGCTGCTGGACGGGCTGCGTGTCATCAAGGACGAAGCGGAGCAGGCGATCATCCGCAAGGCCGTCCGCGTCCAGGAAGGGGCGATGCAGGAGGTGCGCGGGCTCATCCGACCCGGCATGAAGGAGTCGCTGGTGGCGGCGATGCTCGACTTCGCCATGAAGTCGCGCGGGGCCGACTCAACCTCGTTCGAGACCAATGTCTCCGCCCAGGCCAACGGCTCCAAGCCCCACCACCGCCCGGACGACACCAAGCTCAAGCGCAACTCGCCCCTGCTGATCGACTGGGGAGCCCGGGTGCAGGGGTACTGCTCCGACATGACCCGCTCGTTCCACCTCGGGCGCTGGTCGCCGGTCATGCGGGAGGTCTACAAGGTCGTGCTCGACGCTCATCTGGCGGGGATCGACGCGGTGCGTCCCGGGGCGACCGGGCGCGAGGTCGACGCCGTCGCCCGCGCCGTCATCGACCGCGCGGGCTACGCCGACAAGTTCGGCCACGGGCTGGGCCACGGGATCGGGATCAACATCCACGAATCGCCCCGCCTCGCGAGCGTCAGCGACACCGTGCTGCGCCCGGGTATGGTCGTGACCATCGAGCCGGGCATCTACCTCCCCGGCGTCGGGGGCGTGCGGATCGAAGACGATATCGTGGTCACGGATCGGGGACGACGGAACCTGTGCTCGCTCCCCAAGGACCTCCACTGGGCCACCATCCATGGTTGATTACCGCAAGCTCAAAGAGCTCGTGAAACTGATGACCGAGAACGACCTCTCCGAGCTCGACCTGCGCGACCAGCAGGAGACGGTCGTCATCAAGCGAGCCATGCCCGTCGTGTCGTCCTACGCCGGCCCCGCGCCGGGGATGGCCTACCCGGCGCCGGTGGTCCACCACGCGGTGCACGCGCCGGCAGGCGCCCCGGTCGCCCCCGGATCCCCCGGAGCCCCCGGGTCCCCCGGATCCCCGCTCGTCGACAGCGAAGACGACGACGCCGACCTGATCGCCATTACCTCGCCCATGGTCGGCACCTTCTACCCCGCGCCGGACCCGGAGAGCCCGCCCTTCGTTTCGGTCGGTTCGTCCGTCGGGTCCGAGACGGTCGTGTGCATCGTCGAGGCGATGAAGGTCTTCAGCGAGATCAAGGCCGAGTGCTCGGGCAAGGTGGAGAAGATCCTCGCGCGGAGCGGAGAAGCGGTGGAATACGGCCAGAAGCTCTTCCTTGTCCGCCCCGTGTGACCCTCGATGCCCTCGCCCCCTCTCTTCTCTCGGATTCTCATCGCCAACCGCGGCGAGATCGCGCTCCGCATCATCCGCGCCTGCCGCGAGATGGGGATCGAGTCGGTCGCGGTCTTCTCCGAGGCCGACCGGGGCGCGCCCTACCTGCGCATGGCCGACCGCGCCATCTGCATCGGCGCCGGCCCCGCCGCCGAGTCCTACCTCAACATCCCCCGCATCATCTCGGCGGCTGAGATCAGCAACGCCGACGCCATCCACCCGGGCTACGGCTTCCTCGCCGAGAACGCCCACTTCGCCGAGGTCTGCCGCGACTGCCGGATCGAGTTCATCGGTCCGTCCCCCGAGGCCATGGCCAAGCTGGGCGACAAGGTGTCGTGCAAGCAGACCGCCCGGGCGGCCAAGGTGCCCGTGTTCCCGGGCTCCGACGGCGCGATCGAGGACGAAGAGGTTGCGGTGCAGGTGGCGCAGAAGATCGGCTACCCGGTCATCGTCAAGGCCGCCGCGGGCGGGGGCGGGCGCGGGATGCGCGTGGCCCACAACGAGATCGCCCTCCGCGCGGGGCTGAAGTCCGCGACGCAGGAGGCCGCCGCCGCGTTCGGGAACGGCGCCGTCTACATCGAGAAGTTCCTCGAGCGCGCCCGCCATGTCGAGGTGCAGGTGCTGGGCGACAAGCAGGGCAACGCGGTGCACCTGTACGAACGCGACTGCTCCGTCCAGCGCCGCCACCAGAAGCTCATCGAGGAGGCGCCCGGCCCGGGGATCGACCCCAAGAAGCGCGAGGAGGTCTGCAAGTCGGCGGCGCGCCTCATCCGGGCCGCCAACTACCACGGCGCCGCGACGGTCGAGTTCCTGATGGACGAGAAGCAGAACTTCTACCTGCTGGAGGTCAACACCCGCGTGCAGGTGGAGCACCCGGTCACCGAGCTCATCACGGGGATCGACATCGTGCGCACGATGATCGAGGCCGCCGCCGGCCGCCCGCTCCCCTTCCGCCAGCGCGACATCGTGACCCGCGGGCACGCCATCGAGTGCCGCATCAACGCCGAGGACCCCGCGCGGAACTTCGCCCCCTCCCCGGGGGCCATCACCCGCTTCGAGCCCCCGGGCGGACCGGGCGTGCGGGTCGACACCCACGCCGTCACCGGGTACCGCGTGCCGACGAACTACGACTCGATGATCTGCAAACTGCTGGTCCACGCCGACGACCGCGAGCGCGCCATCGCCCGCATGAGCCGCGCACTGCGCGAGTTCGTCATCGAGCCGATCAAGACGACCATCCCGCTCCACCGCGAGCTGATGAACGACGCCGGCTTCAGCCGGGGCGGGGTGGACATCCACTACCTGGAGCGACTGCTGAAGAAGTGACGCGCCCGGGCGTCAGTGGCAGTCGTTCAGCCAGTTCGCCAGCACCGACACGATGTCGTCGAAGTCGACCATCGCGTCGCCGTCGGCGTCGCCTGTCGCGTAGGCGTAGGGCGGCTCCCGTCCCCAGCGGTTCAGCACCGAGATGATGTCGTCGAAGTCCACGGCCCCGTTCCCGCTGGCGTCCCCCGCGCAGGGCCACGGGCCGGCGGCGTCGAGGAACGCCCCCCAGAGCGCCTCGCCGATCGCTTCCGACCCCGCAAGCGAGAGGTGGTGGTCCGCCCCGGGGATGTAGAAGTAGTCGCGCTTCCAAGGCACGACGAGGTAGGGCGCCCCCGCGTACCACCAGCCGCGCTCGACCGCGAGTTCATAGAGCAGGTCCGAGCGCGTGGTCGCGCGGAACATCTCGAGTTCGCTCCCGTGCGGCCCCCACGGCGCCGTGCCGAGCAGCAGCACCTGATCGAACGCGCACCCCCGGGAGGCCGCCGCCGCCGCCCACTGGTCGACGATGGCCGCGATGTTCTCCTTGTACCCCGGCGCGGTGCCCTGATCGAGGTCGATCTCGCCCTGCCCGATGTTCTGCCCCAGCGCCACCACCAGGACGCGGAAGTTCGATGGGTCATCGAATCCCAGCGCCACCAGCCGGCTCGCCGCCGCCTGGGGCCGGTACCCCGAACCGCCGGGGCCGGGCGTGTCGGTCCGGTGGTGGTCGGTGGTCCATCCCCCCTGGGCGCACAACGGGACAAGGAGCGCGCCCTTGGAGTCCGGGTCGGCGAAGGCCGAGCCCATGATCAGCACCGACTCGCCCGCGATGCCGCCGCCGACCCCGCCTGCGAAAGTCCGCAGCCGCGCTCGGAGCGAGGTCACCTGAGGGTTGTACGCCCCGCCGTAGGGCGGAAGAGTGAACACGCCCTTCCGCCAGTCGCCGGGCGGCTCAGTCGAGAGCGCCGCGGTCCGCGAGCCGACGATCGTCGTGAGGTTCTGGTCCACGACATCGATCCCCAGCACGGACGGCAGCGGGCCTGTAGGGCTCTCCGTGACCCACACCCGAAACTCGAGTCGCGGCGCCGCGAGCAGCGCCTCGGCAGCGGGGGTCGATGTGAAAGTCACGGGCATGCCCACGCCCGCCGGGCCGCCGAGGTTCTGCAGCCCCACATTCCCGTAGACCACATTGGGCGAGGGCTGCAGGAACCGGACCCGCCGCCCGGTCTGGATCTCGGCCATGTCGTCCGGGTCGGTGGGCACGATCGACCCGTCCTTGGCGCCGATGGAATCGCTGAACTCGATCGACGGGGTGCTGTTGGAGCTGCCGAACCACACCCCGCTCAGCCCGCTGTAGAGGTGCTGCGTGCCCGGCGGCATGAACAGGGCGCGGTGCCCCTCGTGAAACTGGAACCTGCGGATAAACCCGATCCCCATGTTCACATGGGACGCTCCCACGACCCCCGGGCTGCCCGACAGCGGGAACGACAGCGAATCCCCCAGCATCCCGATCGTCACGCCCCGCCCGGAGATGAACCGGCGCACCTCGTCCTGCCCGGGCAGGTGCGCTCCGGGTGTGACCGCGACGCACACCCTGCAGCAGAGCGCGCTGGCCGTCATGAGAAGAATCTGAGAACGCGCCCGCATCGTGATCCCCCGAACCATCGGCCGCCGACAGCCACGATCGTAGGCCGCCGGATCGGCGCGACGCCCCCCCCCCCCGGC
>DOJA01000062.1:8252-12660 GCA_003511945.1 Phycisphaerales bacterium
CGCCCCCCCCCCCCGGCACGCTATCGGTCCGTTGTCGAGGCCCGTTGACGCTCCCGCTCCACCCGGATTGCCTCGACCGGCACCACGGCGCCCCTCCCCACGCCCTCGCAGGTCCGCCCCAGCCGCTGCCATGCCCGCGGCGACGCCAGGTGCTCCGGCCACCAGGGAAAGGTCCGGCACTGGGTCGGCCGGTCCTCGTACAGCGAGCACACCGCCTTCCCCGGCACGCGCTGCCGGTCCAGGAACACGCAGTCCCACCCGAACTCCGTCTGCACTTCGCTCAGCGAACGCTCCAGGCCCTCCACGCCCGCGTCCTGCGTGTAGCCCTCGATGAACCGCTCGTAGGCGATCCCCAGGCGCGACGCGATCGCTCGCCCCTCCGCCTCGGTGAAGCGCACATACCCCGGCGCGCCGGTGCAGCAGGCCCCGCACATCGTGCACTCGAAGCGGAGCCCCTCGTCGTACCACTCGCGCGCGGGCACGGTCACTCCTCCACGCGCAGGGCGACCAGCGTCTGATCGTCCACGCGGTCCATCGAACGCGTGTGGGCGTACAGCCGCTCGTGGATGGAATCGATGACGCACGCCGGCTCGCCCGAGCAATCGCTGAGCGCCCCCGCCAGGCGCTCGTCGCCGAACATCTCCTTGCCGGGCGGCGGCGCGAACGCCTCGGTGATGCCGTCGGTGTAGAGCACCAGCGTGTCGCCCGGGGCGAGCGCCACCTCGCCGACCTCGTACCCCGGATCGTCCACGATGCCCAGCGGCAGCGAGGACACGCCGTCGATCGGCTCCACCACGCCCCGGCGCCGCCGGAGCAGCGGTCGGTTGTGCCCGGCGTTGGCGTAGCGGAGCGTCCGGCGCGCCCCGTCGAACACGCCGAAGAACGCCGTGACGAAGTTGGACTCGATCCGTTTGGCCAGCAGTTGCCGGTTGGCGTGCTCGAGCATCGCCGCCGGGCCTCGCCCGCGCTCGTGGTAGCCCTGCAGGATGGTCTGCAGCATCGCCATGACCGTCGCCGCCCCGGCCCCGTGCCCGGAGACATCCGCGACCATCGCGCCCCACGCCCCGCCCCCCATGTCGAAGAAGTCGTAGTAGTCGCCCCCCGCCTCGTTGCTGGTCAGGTACGACGAGGCGATCGACAGCCCCTCGATCCGCGGCAGCGTGTCCGGCAGCAGCGACCGCTGGATCTGCGCGATCTGCTCCAGCTGCTCCGTCAGGCGCGCGTTCAACTCCCGCGCCTGCTTCGCCAGAACGAGGGTCTTGGTGATGCGCCCGATGATGTTCCCGCGAAGGAAGGCCTCCGCGGCGTCGCCCGATGACAGCCCCGTCGGCTCGCTGCGGAAGGTGAAACTCCAGTTCAGCGCCCGGCCCTCGTCGAACAGCGGGTTCACGAAGCACGACCGCGCGCCCGCCAGACGATCGCTCAGCACGGGGTCCCGGTTCAGCAGCAGGTGGCGCACCACCTTGGGCGTCGGCTCCGCGATCATCCGCCCGATGAACCCGCCCGAGTGCGACGGGATTTCCTTCCAGTTCGCCCACGGGTCGTTCCAGGGGGTTCCGAACTGCTCCCGGGTCTGGAACCTGGTCACCTTGTACTGCCCTGCCTCCAGCCCCCGCACCGACACCGAGAGCACCGCCATCAGCGCCGGGTCCGCCAGCAGCAGGCGCCCGAACTGGCGCTGCACCTCCACCGGCTCCGTCGCGCGGCTCACGCTGCGGAGCAGCTCCATGTACTCCGCGATCCGCGGCTCGGATGACACATCCACCACTTCCATCAGGGCGGAGTCTAGCGCGCTTCGTCCGCACGCGAATCGTGCGGACGAGTTGAGAGGGGGTCGTGCGCCGGGCGAGTGAATCGCCCGTCTGGGAAAGTCTGGCTCCTGAGCCCGCGCGATCGCACCCGGCAACGACACCGACTGAATGGACGCCCTTGCCCGGTGTGCCCCGCCCCCGGACAATCCCCCGCGGGAGTGCGCATGCCCAGTGTCCCCGTCATCCTGCCGGACCCCCCGGCGCCCCCCGAGCCACTGGGGCTGATCGCCGCCGGCGGGCGGCTGCCGATCATCGTCGCCCGCGGGATGGCCTCCCACGGGCACCCCGTCCACGCCCTGGGCTTCCGCGGGCTCTTTCCCGATGAACTCCCCGCCCTGTGCGCGCAGTTCCGGGAGGTCGGCGCGCTCCGCATCGGGTCGTGGGGACGGATGCTGCGCCGGATGGGGGTGCGCTACGCCGTCATGGTCGGGCGGGTCGACAAGTCCCTGCTGAACGACTGGCGCATCGTGCTGCGCAACAGCCCGGACCTCCGCGCGGTCTGGATGTACCTCCGCACCCGGCGGGACCGGCGCTCGCACGCTATCCTCGGCGCCATCGCGCGCGAACTCGAGCGCGACGGCGTCATGCTCATCGACTCCACCGCCCACATCGGCGACCAGATGGCCCAGTTCGGCGTGATGACCGCCCGCAGGCCCTCCCCGGGGCAGATGGCCGACATCGACCTCGGCTGGCCCCTCCTCCAGGAGATGCTCCGGCTGGACATCGGCCAGGCCATCGCGGTCCGCGAGCGCGATGTCGTCGCGGTCGAGGCCCTGGAAGGGACCGACCGCATGATCGAGCGGGCCGGCCAGCTCACCCGCGCCAATGCGTGGTCGCTGCTCAAGGGCGCCCGGGCCGGCCACGACCGGCGCAGCGATGTGCCCACCGTCGGCCCCGACACGATCACCAACCTGCACAGGGCCGGCGGGCGCTGCCTGGCGATCGCCGCCGGGGATGTCATCATGGTCGACAGGCACGACACCCTCGCGCTCGCCGACCGGCTGGGCGTCGCGGTGATCGGGGTCTCGCCGGTGTGAGCAGCGCCGACGCGGGCGAACCTCGTTTCGTGGGGCGGGGCGCTCTCAAACTCGACCACGCCCTGCGCGAGTTCGGGCTCTCGGTCGCCGGGCTCGCCGCCGCCGACTTTGGCTGCAACATCGGGGGATTCACCGACTGCCTCCTCCGGCGCGGGGCCGCGCGGGTGGTCGCCATCGACACCGGCTACGGCACGCTCGCCTACGCCCTGCGCACCGACCCGCGCGTCGTCGTCATGGAGCGCACCAGCGCGCTGCACGCCCCCCCTCCCGACCGGGGCGTCGATCTTGTCGTCATCGACATGGGGTGGACGCCCCAGCGCCTGTGCATCCCCGCGGCGCTGAAGTGGCTGCGAGGGCCGGAGTCCCGGATCGTCACGCTCATCAAGCCCCACTACGAGGCGGGGCACGGCCCGGAGCGGGCGCTCCTGACCCGCGGGGCGCTCGACGAGCCGGCGGCGCAGCGCGTGCTCGAGCGCGTCGTGTCGGAGATCCCCGCGCTCGGCGCCGCTGTGCTGGGCGTCACACGCTCCCCCGTCGAGGGAGGCAAGAGCGCCCGCAAGGGCAAGGGGAACATCGAGTTCCTCGCGCTGCTCGCGCCGTCACCGTGACTCGGAACCCGCACCCGCCCGCTCGTGCTCACGCTCGATGTGCGCCCAGCAGGCCTCCAGCAGCTCGCGCAGCCCGGTCCGGGTGGCGCTGCTGATGGCGAACACCTCGTCCCGCGGCCCGAGGCGCAGCCCCGCCCGCACCCGATCCACCGCCGCCCGGCGGGCGCTGTCGTCGGGCAGCAGGTCCACTTTCGAGAGGACGATCAGTTCCGGCTTCTCGCCCAGCAGGGGGCTGTAGGCCTCCAGCTCGGCCCGGATCGCGCGGTAGTTCGCCAGCGGGTCGCTCTCGTCCTCCGGGCGGGCCTCGATGAGATGGACGATCATCTTCGTCCGCTCGATGTGCTTCAGGAACTCGATCCCCAGCCCCACGCCCCGGGAGGCGCCCTCGATCAGCCCAGGGATGTCCGCAAGCACCACCCGGCGCTCGGCGTCGAGTTCCGCGATCCCCAGCTGGGGCGTCAGCGTCGTGAACGGGTAGTTGGCGATCTTGGGCGTCGCCCGCGTGACCGAGGCCAGCAGCGTGGACTTCCCCGCGTTGGGCTTCCCCACCAACCCGACATCCGCGATGAGCTTCAGTTCCAATCGCAGGGTGCGCTCGACGCCGGGCTCTCCCGGGGTCGATTCCCGCGGCGCCTGGTTCGTGGGCGACTTGAACCGGTCGTTCCCCTTCCCACCCACCCCCCCGGGGGCGACCACGCAGCGGTCCCCGAAGCCCAGGTCCGCCACGACCTCCCCGGTTCCCTCATCGTGGATGATCGTGCCCGGCGGTACGCGGAGCACCAGATCCCGCCCGTCGCCGCCGGTCTGGTTCTTGTGCCCCCCGTCCTCGCCCCGCTGGGCCTTCCAGTGGTGCTGGTGGCGGAAGTCCATCAGCGTGTGGACATTCGGGTCCGCCACCGCGACGACGCTCCCCCCGTGCCCCCCGTCCCCGCCGTCGGGCCCGCCCTTGGGG
>DOJA01000062.1:12831-13135 GCA_003511945.1 Phycisphaerales bacterium
CGCCGTCGGGCCCGCCCTTGGGGGCGAACTTCTCGCGCCGGAAGGAGACCTTGCCGTTCCCGCCGTCGCCTGCTTTCACTTGGATGGTGGCCAGATCGACGAACATGGGCACGAGTGTACGCCCCGCCATTCGTCCAATCCCAACCCGTGGCGGCTGCCTTGCCCACTCACTCTGCACGGTTGGAGCTGGGATCGATCCCCCCTAACCTTGCGTATCCGTTCCGACGGACAGCCGGTCTGCATCCTCCCCCAGCGGACCCGGGGTTCCCGGCGCCCTTCAGCCCCCCCCGGACTCCCCCCGGAC
>DOJA01000176.1:0-212 GCA_003511945.1 Phycisphaerales bacterium
TCGCCCGCCGCTCTACCCCATCTAGACTCGACCGCACACGCAGCGTGCAGACGAGAAGTGCCCTACCATCGCGCCTGCCGCACCGTGGAGACCTCGATGGGCGTCCCGATCAGTCAAATGTGGACCGTCGCGACCTATGTCCTGGGGCAGAAGCTCCGCGGACGCAAGCGCTACCCCCTGGTCCTCCAACTCGAGCCCCTGTTCCGCTGCAA
>DOJA01000176.1:333-3858 GCA_003511945.1 Phycisphaerales bacterium
GTGCTGATGCTGGAGCCGCTGTTCCGCTGCAACCTCGCCTGCGCCGGCTGCGGCAAGATCCAGTACCCCGCCCACATCCTCAAGCGACAGCTCACCCCGGAGCAATGCTGGGCCGCCGCCGAGGAGTGCGGCGCCCCCGTCGTCGCCATCCCCGGCGGAGAGCCCCTCCTTCACCCGCAGATCGCCGAGATCATCCAGGGGCTGATCGCCCGCAGGAAGTTCGTCTACTGCTGCACCAACGCCCTCCTCCTCAAGGAGAAGCTCGAGTCCGGCATGTTCAAGCCCGACAAGCGCCTCTCCTTCAGCGTCCACATGGACGGCCAGGAAGAGCACCACGACTTCGCCGTCTGCCGCGAGGGCACCTACCAGAAGGCCGTCGAGGGCATCCGCCTCGCAGTCAAGATGGGCTTCCGCGTCACCACCAACACCACCCTCTTCGACGGCGCCGACCCCAACTCCGTCCGGCGCTTCTTCGATGAGATGACCGACCTGGGCGTCGAGGGCATGATGGTCAGCCCCGGCTACGCCTACCCCAAGGCCCCGGACCAGCGCACCTTCCTCCGCGAGCGCCGCAAGACCAACGAACTCTTCGAGATGATCCTCTCCAACCGCAAGCAGCGCTGGGTCTTCAACCAGTCCCCCCTCTTCCTCGAGTTCCTCATGGGCCGCCGCGACTACGAGTGCACCCCCTGGGGACTCCCCACCTACAGCATCTTCGGCTGGCAGAAGCCCTGCTACCTCGTCGCCGACGGCTATGTCGACTCCTTCCGCGAACTCATGGAAACCACCGACTGGGACAAGTGGGGCCGCGCCTCCGGCAACCCCGCCTGCCAGCAGTGCATGGTCCACTGCGGCTACGAGCCCAGCGCCGTCGACCACACCTTTTCTTCCCTCTCCGGACTGTTCGCCACCGTCCGCGCGATGGTCGACAACAAGTACCCCAGCCCGGCCGCCCAGGACCGCCTCCGCGAAGAGGCCGCCCGCCCCCACGGCCCGCTGGTCCAGCTGGGCGTCCAGGTCGAGCGCAAGCCCGAGCCAGTGGGCGCCGGGGCGGGCTGAACCCCCCGCGTCCCGATAAGTCTCATCACGAAGCGCCAAAAAACAAGAAAACCGCCGATTCCAGTCCGGCAGCCCCCCGGGGCCGATCTAGTCTCTCTGACAGCGCCCCAGCGCCGCTCGCCCGGTGGCTCTCACCGCGCGCGGGGGGTAGTGTCCAGGGGGGCCGCAGGGCCTTGCTTTCGGAGAATCACACATGCGCGGAAGTCACATCGTCGGGGTGCTGGGGGCGTTCGCGTGCATGGGCGCCGCGCTGGCGCAGATCCGCTCCGCCGACGCCATGTGGACCATCGTCGAGTCCATGCCCGTCGAGGCCGAACGCGGCGAGGCCTGGATCCGCCCCTCGTTCTTCAGCCCCGTGGCCCTCGACACCGCCCTCGCCCGCGACATCCTCGCGGGCGCTCCCCTGGAGTTCACCCAGGACGCCTTCGAGCGTCCCATGCTCATCGAACTCCCCCGGCCCGACGGCTCCTTCGCCCGGTTCGAGGTCATCGAGTCCCCCATCATGGAGCCCGATCTCGCCGCCCGGTTCCCGCAGATCCGCACCTACGCCGGCGTGGGGCTCACCGACCCCGCCGAGACCGTCCGCTTCGACCTCACCCCCTCCGGCTTCCACGCCCAGGTGCTCGGCCCCGGCGGGTCGTGGTTCATTGATCCCTACACCCGGGGCGACACCACCCACCACACCTCCTACTGGAAGCGTGACCTCGCCCCCGGCGCCGACGCCGCCTTCAGCTGCTTCTTCGACGAGCCCGCCCAGCCCCAGCTCGAACTCCGCGGCGCCGCCGACCGCGTCGCCAACGGCGCCACCCTCCGACAGTTCCGCCTCGCCGTCGCCGCCAATGTCGAGTACTCCAACTTCCACGGCGGGACGGTCCAGCTCGCCCAGGCCGCCATCGTCACCGCCATGAACCGCGTGAACGGCGTCTACGAGCGCGACCTCTCCGTCCGCATGAACCTCGTCGCCAACAACAACCTCATCGTCTTCACCTCCGAGCCCGACGGCTACACCAACAACAACCCGGGCCAGATGCTCGGCGCCAACACCGGCATCATCAACACCTTCATCGGCAGCGCCAACTACGACATCGGCCATGTCTTCTCCACCGGCGGCGGGGGCGTCGCCGGGCTCGGCGTCGTCTGCGGCGCCAGCAAGGGCGCCGGCGTCACCGGCCTGCCCTCCCCCACGGGCGACGCCTTCTACATCGACTTCGTCGCCCACGAGATGGGCCACCAGTTCAACTCCAACCACTGCTTCAACGGCACCAACGGCAACTGCTCCGGCGCCAACCGCAACGGCTCAACCGCCTACGAGCCCGGCAGCGGCTCCACCATCATGGCCTACGCCGGAATCTGCGGGAACGACAACCTCCAGAACAACAGCGACGACTACTTCCACTCCGTCTCCCTCGACGAGATCGCCGCCTTCGTCTCCTCCGGCAACGGCTCCCTCTGCGACGCCGCCACCGCCACCGGCAACAGCATCCCCACCGTCGAAGCCGGGCCGAACTTCACCATCCCCATCAGCACGCCCTTCGAGCTCACCGCCACCGCCAGCGACGCAAACCCCGACACCCTCACCTACTGCTGGGAGCAGCGCAACCTGAGCGCCGCCCAGGGCGCCACCGGATCCCCCCTCAACTTCCCCGACACCGGCGCCAACCCCATCATCCGCTCGTTCGATCCGTCGACCAGCCCCACCCGAGTCATCCCCCGCATCGCCAACCTCCTCACGAACACCTTCGCCAAGGGCGAGGTCCTCCCCACCACCAGCCGCACCATGACCTTCCGCTGCACCGTCCGCGACAACCGCGCCGGGGGCGGCGCCATCAACGACGACTCCATGACCGTCACCTCAACCACCTCCTCCGGACCCTTCGTCGTCACCGCTCCCAACGCCTTCGCCGTCCTCGCCGGCCCGACCACCGTCACCTGGAATGTCGCCGGCACCACCGGCGCGCCCGTCTCCTGCGCCAATGTGAAGATCCTCCTCTCCACCGACGGCGGGAACACCTTCCCCACCACCCTCCTCGCCAGCACCCCCAACGACGGCTCCCAGCTCGTCACCCTCCCCGCCGTCTCCACCTCAACGGCTCGAATCAAGGTCGCCGCCGTCGGCAACATCTTCTTTGACATCTCCAACGCCAACTTCCAGATCCTCCCCGCCTCCCTCCCCGGCCCCTTCAACCTCTCCTCCCCCGCCAACGGCGCCACCGACATCCCCCTCGAGCCCACGCTCCAGTGGACCGCCTCGACCGACGCCGACAACTACACCCTCGAGGTCGACACCGACGCCGGCTTCGCGCCCCCGCTGGTCTATTCCGTCGTCACCGTCGCGACATCCGCCGTGATCCCCCCGGCCACGCTGCTCGAAGGCACGACCTACTTCTGGCGCGTCACCGCCATGAACGAGAACGGCAACACCGCCTCGAACCCGTCCCCCGCCTCCTTCATCACCGTCCCGCCCCC
>DOJA01000176.1:4072-9447 GCA_003511945.1 Phycisphaerales bacterium
GACGGCGATGTCGACTTCGACGACTTCACCCGCGTGCTGAACAACTGGCTCGACATCTGCCCGTAGCGCCAGCCGCCGAGGAACCGCCCCCAACCGCCCCGCGTACCACCCTCCTGAAGGAGGGCGACCATGGCCCCAGCGCGTGATGTGCGCCGCCGCGCGATCGCTTGGCTCGCTCTCGGCGCCATCGCTCGCGGCGCGCCGGCCGACCCGCCCGCGCCCTGGGAACCCGAAGCCCCCTCAGCCACCGACCGACGGGTGCCCCCGCCCCAGGTCTTCCGCGAGTCCGCCGCGGGGCGCGTCAGCGTCGCGCCCTTCGCCCGCGTCACCCAGGTCAATGTGAACCCGCAGGGGCTCAACATCGTCGGCGACGCCGCCAACGAGCCCTCCCTCGCCGTCGACCCCAACAACCGGAACCGCATCGCCGCCGGATGGCGACAGTTCGACTCCGTCACCAGCAGCTTCCGCCAGGCCGGCGTCGCCTGGAGCCGCGACGGCGGCGAGTCCTGGAACCCGCTCCCGCCTCTCGACGCGGGCGTCTTCCGCTCCGACCCCGTCCTCGAGTCCGACGCGAACGGCGTCTTCTATTACAACAGTCTCCTGGGCGGCGAGTTCTCCACCTGGATCTACCGCTCCCTCAACGGCGGGCGCACCTGGGGGGCGCCCACCTTCGCCTTCGGTGGCGACAAGCAGTGGATGGCCATCGACAAGACCGACTCCCCCAGCCGCGGGCGCATCTACCAGGCGTGGAACATCGCCGGCAACAACCACTTCCCCGCCACCTTCAACCGCTCGCCCGACGCCGGCCAGACCTGGACCCAGCCCACCACCATCCCCGCCCGCCCCATCTTCGGCACCCTCACCGTCGGGCGGGGCGGCGAGGTCTTCATCCTCGGAGCCGCCACCAGCGGCTCAACCGAGCTCGTCGTCGTGCGCGCCCTGAACGCGGGCCACCCGACCGACCCGCCCGTCTTTCTCCCCGCGGTCACCGTCCCCCTCGGAGGCGCTCCACTGCGGGGCATCCAGGTCAACCCCGGCGGGCTCGCCGGCCAGCTCATCATCGATCAGGACCGCTCCACCGGCCCCTTCGCCGGACGCCTCTACGCGCTCGGCGCCGTCGATCCCCCCGGAGCCGACCCCGCCGATGTCCATCTCTGCCGCAGCGACGACAACGGCGCCACCTGGAGCCCCTTCCTCCGCGTCAACGACGACACCATCGGCGCCTACCAGTGGTTCGCCACCATGTCCGTCGCCCCCGACGGCCGCGTCGATGTCGCCTGGAACGACACCCGCAACGGCGCCGAGCCCAGATTCTCCGAGATCTTCTACGCCTTCTCCCTCGATGGCGGCGCGTCGTTCTCGCCCGCCTTCCGACTCACCCTCCCCTACGACAGTCTCATCGGCTGGCCTCAACAGAACAAGATCGGCGACTACTGGGACATGGACTCCGACATCGAGGGCGCCGACCTCATCGTCGCCGCCACCTGGAACGGGGAGCAGGATGTCTACCACATCCGCATCACCCCGCCGATCTGCGCCGATTCCGGCCGGGACTGCAACGCCAACAGCGTCAACGACGAATGCGAGATTCAGGTCGGCCTCGCCTTCGACGCCAACCAGAACGCCATCCCCGACGAGTGCGAAACCCCGTCGTGCCTCGCCGACACCGACCGCAGCGGGACCGTCGACTTCGATGACATCACCCGCATCCTCGAAGCGTGGGCCTCCTCAGGCGCCGCGGGGCGGATCGGCGACGCCTCCGCCGACGGCCGGGTCGACCTCACCGATGTCACCGTCGTCCTCCAGCGCTGGCTCCAGACCTGCCCCTGATGCCCCGCCCGGCGCTTCCCCGCAACCGATCTTCCCGCGCCCGCGTTGACCCGACATCAATCCAAGGTAATCTTCAGTAAACCGCTTTACCGACCGGGAGCACCCACATGAGACAACCGCGGCCCATCACATGCCTCCCGGTCCTCGCGCTCGCCGCCGCCGCCTCCTCCGCCCACGCCGAGCGCCTCCACTTCACCTACCTCTGGCACCTCGAGCAGCCCATCTACTGGCCCGACCAGAAGCCCGGCGCGCCCGACCGCTACGAGCACGCCCACGACTCCCTCCTGCGCGCGGGCCTTCACCCCCTGAACAACCTCAGCGAGATCTTCGGCTCCGCCGATCGCCAGGCCGCCTACCAGCACCGCCCCAAGGACACCATCGACGACATCGACTGGCACCCAGAAGCCGGCGCGCAGGTCTCCTACTCCGGCGGGCTGATCCACAACATCCGTTCACTCGGCAGCGCGAACGCGCTCGGCTACGCCCCGGGGTGGAACCTCGCCTTCCAGCAGGCCCGCGTCAATCAGACCACCGGCGCCAAGCCGCGCATGGAGATCGTCCTCTTCGGCTTCCACCATCCCCTCCTCCCGCTCGTCGACGACACCACCGTCCGCAAGGAGATCGCCCTCTACAAAGCCGCCTACGCCGCCGCGTGGGGCGCAGGCGTCCCCATGTCCCGCGGCTTCTTCCCCTCCGAGATGGCCTTCTCCACCCGACTCATCAAGCCGCTCGTCGAGGAGGGCGTCGTCTGGTCCTTCGTCAGCGCCGAGAAGATCAGCCGCGCCAACACCGACTTCCCCCTCCTCTTCGGCAGCGGTGGGGTCAACTGCGACCCTCCCAACCGCGCCGACCAGATCAACCCCGCACAATCCAACTACTTCCGCCAGTCCATCAGCCGCGGCTGCGCCCCCGCCGAAGCGATGCCCCAGTCCTTCACCCCCCAGCGCGCCCGCCACATCGACCCCGACACCGGACAGGTCTACGAACTCATCGTCGTCCCCTGCTCCCAGATCATGGGCTGGAAGGACGGCTTCTCCCCCATCGGCACCGCCGACTTCAACACCGTCGACGCCTTCAACAACCCCAGCCGCCCCATGCTCGCCGTCCTCGCCCACGACGGCGACAACGCCTGGGGCGGCGGCTTCACCTACTACCGCGAAGCGACCCCCAACCTCGTCTCCACGGGCGCCGCCCAGGGCTTCGTCCCCACCGTCGTCGAGCAGTACCTCCTCAACCACCCCGTCCCCGCCGACGCCCTCGTCCATGTCGAGGACGGCGCCTGGGTCAACGCCGACGCCGACTTCGGCGCGCCCCAGTTCATCAACTGGAACTGGCCCCTCCTCAACGCCCAGGGCCAGATCGATGTCGAGAACGGCTGGCATGTCGACGCCCGCAACTGGGCCGTCATCACCGCCATGCAGAACCGCGTCGAGACCGCCGAGCAGATCGCCGGCGGCGCGCGCATCGAAAAAATCCTGCACCCCGACGCCTCCACCACCCCCGCCGAACGCGCCTGGCACTACTTCCTCGGCTCTCTCAACTCCGGCTACATGTACTTCGGCGCCGTCATCGACATGGAGGTCAAGCAATCCGTCGCCTGCAACGAGGCCGCCGAGCACGCCGACGCCGTGATCGCCAACGCCGCCGCCGACCAGACCCCGCCCACCATCTGGATCCCCCAGCGCCACCCGTGGAACCCGGGCTCGGTCAACTTCGGCCCCCAGTATGGCTACCAGCAGCGAGCCCTCAGCACCGACCTGTGGATCTGGTCCTTCGTCGCCGATGTCTCCGGGCTGGCCAGCGTCACCCTGAAGTACCGCATCGACGCCGACGAAGTGAACCCCCTCGCCTCCCACCAGAACGAGACCTACGCCGGCGGCCCCGAAGTCGGCCCCTGGATCAGCGTCCCCATGACCCTCCGCGACTTCCCCGCCGCCAATGTCTTCAACGACCCCGACATCGACTTCTTCGAGATGCCCCAGTACATCGCCGACCAGTACCACGCCAAACTCACCGGGCTCAGCGATGTCCTCATCGACTATTACATCGAAGCCACCGACACCAAGGGCTTCACCAAGAAGAGCCCCATCCAGCATGTCTATATCGGCGACGGCGCCGGCGCGCCCCCGCCCGCCGGCGGCGGGCCGGTCGTCGTCGTCTCACCCGACCCGCCGACGGCCGGTCAGCCCGTCGAGATCCGCTACAACCCCGCGGGCCGCCCCCTCGCCGGTGCGCCCAGCGTCTCCGCGCATGTCGGATTCAACCAGTGGTCCCCTGTCCTCTCGCCCGACCCCGCGATGACCTGGGACGCGCAGGCCGCCCGCTGGGTGCTCAGCATCAACCTGCCCCCCTCCGCGTCACAGCTCGACCTCGCCTTCAACGACGGCGCCGGCTCCTGGGACAACAACAGCGGGCAGGACTGGCACCTCCCCGTCACCGGCGCGCAAGGCCCCGCCTTCACCATGGACGGCGTGCTCGACGCGGGCACGGTGCTCGTCACGCAGAGCGCCGGGCTCTCCCTCCACGCCAAGCTCGTCGGCAACGACCTCTACCTCGCCTGCCCCGACGCCGGCGAAGGCCGCGACCACTTCATCTATCTCGCCGGTGCGCCGGGTCCCGGCCCTGCGACGAGCGCCAACTGGGCCAAGTCGGGCCAGATCGCCCAGTGGTCCGCCTTCCTCGCCGACGAGAACGACAACGACTTCGAGGGCTGGTCCGACACCACCGCCACCCGCCAGGCCGCCACGGGTCCGAACGGCGGCGTCCTGGAAGGCACGATCAACCTCGCCGAGGAGCTCGGCTCGCTGCCCCCGGGCGTCTGGCTCGCCGTGGGCGCCTTCGCCACCGCCAACGCCGGCGCCCTCCAGTCCCAGGCGCCCGCCCCGATCGCCGCCAACGGAAACATCGAATCGAACGAGTACGCCTACCTCGACCTCACACAGTTCGCCCCGCCTCTCCCCTGCGCGGGCGACGCGAACGACGACAACGCCGTCAACTTCGACGACATCACCGAGGTCCTCTCCAACTGGCTGACCGACTACTCCCCCGCCACAGGCCCCGGCGACGCCAACGCCGACGGGACCGTCAACTTCGACGACATCACCGAAGTCCTGTCCAACTGGCTCGAAGAGTGCCCGTAGCGATTCCTCTCATACCACCTCCCCGACCGTCCGCTCGAACTTCACTCCCCGCTCCGCCGGGAACCGCTTCAGCCCCTCCGCCCGCAGCCCCGGCGCGTGGTGCTGGATGTACCGGTCGAAGTTCTCCCGCGTCGAGAACAGGTACCGCACCTCCACCCGGTGCGGGTCCTTCTCCGCGACACGATCCATCCGCACGATCATCGCCGAGTGCCCCCCGTGCGCCAGCACCTGATCGATGTGCCCGTCCTCCAGCCACGCGACGAACTCCTCCAGCGTCGCCCGGTCGGGAAAGGTCGCGATCACGGTGTAGGCGGTGACGGGCATGGGGTTCGAGTATCGGGTATCGGGGAGGAGCCGGGAACCAAACCATACCCGTGTACGATTTTCGCCCGACACCCGACACCA
>DOJA01000176.1:9728-9929 GCA_003511945.1 Phycisphaerales bacterium
CGACACCCGACACCCGACACCCGGACTCCCCCCCATGACCTGGTGGATCGCCGCCCTCCTCCAATCCAACCCCGCACTCCTGGTCTCCTGGGTGGTCTGGGTGATCGGCTCGATCGTGCTCCACGAACTCGCTCACGGCTGGGCCGCCATCGCCCAGGGCGATCGCACCCCAATCGAGACCGGGCACATGACCTGGAACCC
>DOJA01000176.1:10011-10584 GCA_003511945.1 Phycisphaerales bacterium
ACCGGGCACATGACCTGGAACCCCCTCGTCCACATGGGGGGGCTGAGTCTCCTCATGTTCGCTGTCGTCGGCATCGCCTGGGGCCAGATGCCCGTCAACCCCGGCAGGTTCCGCTCCCGCTACGGCGACGCCATCGTCTCCTTCGCGGGGCCGGCGATGAACCTGGCCCTCGCCCTGCTCTCCTGCCTCCTCGCCGCCCTGTGGATCGACTACGCCGCCGCGGTCTCCCAGCCCCTCCAGGGAAATGTCCGCACCTTCTTCGTCGCCGGCGCGTTCCTCAACCTCGTTCTCTGCCTCTTCAACCTCCTGCCCGTCCCGCCCCTCGACGGCTCGCGCATCCTCGCCTCCCTCTCGCCCGCCTACCGCGCCGTCCTCAGCGGCCCAAACGCCGGCACCATCTCCCTCGTCGCCTTCATGCTCGTCTTCATGGTCGCCGGGAAGTTCGTCTTCCCGATCGGCAGAGACACGGCGTGGGCCGTGATCCACTTCTTCCAGGCCCTTCTGCCGGGCGGACCGCCCCCGCCCTGAGCGCCCCCCACAGTTCCTCCGAACCCCCTCTGGTGGGACGGGCGG
>DOJA01000176.1:10636-14336 GCA_003511945.1 Phycisphaerales bacterium
ACCCCCTCTGGTGGGACGGGCGGCCCGCCCGTCTCTCCCGCCCCTTCTCTTCGCCCTTCTGTGATGGACCCCACCCCAAGCCCGCCGCTCCGAACGGCGCCGGCAGTCCGGAGCCGGGGGGCGGGTTGCGTTCGGTCCGGGGGGTGGTACACTGCTGGGCTCCCCGCGCCGCTCGGGAAAAGGGCGGGGGACCATTCGAACCATTCATCATCCTTTCGGACCGGCGGCGTGCCGCCCGCTCCGACGGGATCGCAACCCAAGTCCCCGGAGCACCGTCGATGGTGAGGATCCGCCTCAAGCGAATGGGCCGCAAGCACCGTCCCTTCTACCGGCTCAACGCCGTCGAGAAGAAGACGCCCCGCGACGGCAAGGTCATCGAGGCACTTGGGTGGTACGACCCTCTCGCCACCGACCCCGCCAAGACGCTCTCCATCAACGAGGACCGCGTCCGTCACTGGCTCGCCGTCGGCGCTCAGCCGTCGGACACCGTGAACGACATCCTCGCCAAGCGCGGCCTGATCGACGCCGCCAAGTGGAACGCCGTCCGCGCGTCCCGCATCAAGCGCAAGGTCGAGAAGATGAACGCCGACAAGGCCGCCGCCGCCGCGGCCACGGAGGCCAAGCCCGAGAGCGCCTGAGCAGCCCATGACCGCCCCGCTGAGGATCGACATCCTCACGCTGTTCCCAGAGATGTTCGAGCCGGTCCTTTCGGCCAGCATCCCGGGTCGAGCGCGTCAGGCGGGGCTGGTTGAGTGGACCGTCACCGACATACGGAGGTACGCGGACAACAAACATCAAAGAGTCGACGATCGCCCCTTCGGAGGCGGCCCAGGCATGGTCATGTCCTGCCAGCCCCTCTGGGACGCCGTCCAGAGCGTCGAGGCCCTCGACCCCCGGCCCGCGACCCGAGTGCTGCTGACCCCTCAGGGCGAGCGCCTCACGCAGCCGCTGGTCGAACGCCTCGCCCGGGCGCCCCGCCTGCTCCTGATCGCCGGCCACTACGAGGGCATCGACGAGCGCGTCATCGAACGCCTCGCCCCCATGGAGGTCAGCATCGGAGACTTCGTCGCCTCCGGAGGCGAGATCCCAGCGATGCTGCTCACCGACGCCGTCGTCCGCCTGATCCCCGGGGCACTCGGCCACGAGGAGAGCGCCGCCCAGGACAGCTTCAGCCCCCGAGGCCCCCGCGGCCAGCGACTCCTGGACTGTCCCCACTACACCCGCCCCAGGACCTGGGAAGGACGCGAAGCCCCCGATATCCTCACCAGCGGCGACCACGCCAAAGTCGCCCGGTGGCGGCTGGAACAGATGCTCGAACGCACCCGCACCCGACGCCCCGACCTCCTGCACGAATCACCCGGGCCGCAGAGCCCATGAACGAACGGACACGACCCATGGCCCAGCAGCAGATCCTCGAACAGATCAACCACTCCATCATCCGCACCGACCTGCCCCGGCTGGACATCGGCGACACCATCAATGTCCATTGCCGGATCGTCGAGGGCGACAAGGAGCGCATCCAGGTCTACCAGGGCGTGCTCATCGGGCGCAAGGGCCGCGGCATCGACGAGACCATCACCGTCCGGCGCATCGTCGACAACGAGGGCGTCGAGCGCGTCTTCCCCATCAACTCACCCCGCATCGCCAAGTTCGAGGTCGTCCGCCGGGGCGACGCCCGCCGCGCCAAGCTCTACTTCCTCCGCGACCGCACCGGACGCTCCCGCCGCCTCCGCGACCGCCGGCGCGGCATGCAGCATGTCGAAGGCGGGGCCCCCGCCAAGGGGTGAGCGCCCGCGTGCGAGCCGCCGCCGCCGTCCTGCTCTCGTCCGCCGCCCTCGCGTGGACCGCGCCGGTCTCCACGCCGCCGCCCCCCGACCCGCTCCCGCACATCCGCGTCGATCCGGCCCGCGGGCGCGTCGAGTTCGACGCCCGCGTCGCGCTGACCCTGGGCGACCCGCCCCGAGCGCGAGTCTTCCTCGAGCAGTTCGTCTGCACCCCCGACACCAAGGAGCACGAATCGCTCCTCGTCACCGACGCGCGCCCCTCGCATGTCCACGCCGCACTCCTCGCCGTGGGGCTCACCCCAGGCAAGCCCGTCACCTGGACCTCTGAGCCCGGCAGGGTCGTTCCGCACCCCCCCGAGGGTGACCGCGTCCGCGTGGAGTTCATCCACCGGGACGACCAGGGCAAGGAAGTCGTCCGCACGCCCTCTGACTGGGCCGTCAGCGCCCGCGACGGCGTCCCGTGGCCCGCGGGCGAATTCGTCTTCGCCGGCTCGATCCTGCGTGACGGCCCCGGAGGCGCCGCCTACCTCGCCGACCGCGAGGGCACCCTCGTCGGGCTGGCCTCCTTCGGCACGGAGGTCATCGCCTGGCCCGTGGTCATCAGCCACGAGGCCGAGGTGCAGGCGCCGGAATGGATCGCCAGCGCGGAATCGCTGCCCCCACTGGGCACACCCGTCGTCGTGCGCCTGACCGCGGTTCCGCCGCCGGAGTGATCAGACGCCCCCCCCCGGTGTGACTCGGGGTGCGTGCGTGCCATGGCCAACGCGCCGCGTTGGCTATGGGTACTCAGGCAAAGCGCCGTGTGCCATGGCCAACGCGCCGCGTTGGCTATGGGTACTCAGGGAGAGCGCACCCGCAGAGCCATGCCCGTGGCCGGGCGATGCGACTGCGCCCCTCTCACTCCGCCTGCGCCGGCGCCTCGTTCGCCATCCGCGCCCGGATCTCCCGCAGCGTCATCCGCTCGCTCCCGGGGATGTAGTTCAACCGGCGCTGCGGGTCGTTGTACGCCGCCCCCAGCCGCACCGGGATGGTCTGGACCGCGCCCGCGCGCCACACCGTCACATCGACCGCCTCACCGGGCTTGCGGATGCTGATCAGCGAGCGCAGCACATCGCTGTTGGGCACCGGGTGCCCGTCGATCGCGGTCACGATGTCCAGCGTCCGCAGCCCCGCCACCGCCGCCGGCTGCCCGGGCGGCACCGCCTGCAGCACCGCGCCGGCCCCGTCGTAGGCCAGCCCCGTCGCCCGGGCCACATCCGGCCCGAAGTCCGGCCCCAGCGACACGCCCAGGAACCCGCGCAGCACCACCGCGCGCTCCATCAACTGCTCCACCACCGACTCGATCGTGTCCAGCGGGATCGCGAACCCGATCCCCGCCGACTGGCCCTGCAGCGGCTCCCCGTTCCCGTCCCACTGCACATTGTTCGCGATCGCCGCGTTCATCCCGATCACCCGGGCGTCGATGTTCACCAGCGGCCCGCCCGAGTTCCCGGGGTTGATCGCCGCGTCCGTCTGAATGAAGTTCGTGTAGCCCCCGCGCATCCCGACGAACGACGCCGCCTCGCTCCGCCCCAGCCCCGACACAATCCCGCGGCTCATCGAGAACTTGATCCCGAACGGCGAGCCGAACGCGAATACCTGCTCGCCCACCAGCACCGGCGACCCCGTCGCCCGGCGCAGCGGGATCACCCCCGGCGACGGATCCACCTTCAGCAGCGCGATATCGGTGTACGGGTCCACGCCCACCACCTCCGCCTCGCGCACCCGCCCGTCGTGCAGCTCGACGCGGATGTTGTCCGCATCCTCGATCACATGCGCGTTGGTGACAATGAACCCCTGGTCGTTGTAGAACCACCCCGCCCCCGACGCCCGCGGCCCGCGCCGCCCCGCCGTCCGCGCCTGGATGTGCACCACCT
>DOJA01000176.1:14491-18057 GCA_003511945.1 Phycisphaerales bacterium
ATGTGCACCACCCCCGCCAGCCCCGCGTCCGCAATGTCCTGGTACGAGCGGTTCAACTGCTCCATCAGGTTCGACGAGTCCATCCGGTTCTGCGCCGCCAGCACAACGCCGGCAACCCGCGCGACATCCACCCGTCGGATCGCCGCCGGCGCCGCGAACACCACCGCGATCACCGCCAGAAACACCAGCAGGGCCGGCCCGTACGACACGAAACGCCTCATGGTCTGCTCCGTCACGGTGAAGAAGGTCCAGCCGTCGCCCGGGGACGATCCCCCCGATCCCCCCGGGTGTCCCCCCGGTCCGCCCTGGGGTCTCCCTGATCCCCCGGGTGCATCACATCCCCGGTTGTTCCGCCGGCGGGGGACTCCGGTTTCATTTCGTACCGATGAGCACCTCCGATGCGTCGGGCGACCCGGTCGGCCCACTCCGACGCCACCCGCTGGATCATCGGTCCGACCTGCGCCATCTGCTCCGCGAACACCGGGGGGCGTTCGGTCATTCCGAGCAGGTCCTGTAAGACCAGCACCTGCCCGTGGCACGCCGTCCCCGCCCCGATCCCGATCACCGGCACCCCCGCCGCGCCCGTGATCCGCGCGCCCAGCGCGTCGGGCACCGCCTCCACCAGGAGCATCGAGGCCCCCGCCCGCTCGAGCGCCAGCGCGTCGCGAGCGATCCTCTCCGCCTCCTCCGCCGTCCGCCCCTTCCCGAGGTACCCGCCGTCGAGGGCCGCGCTCTGCGGGCGCAGACCGATGTGCGCACACACCGGGATCCCCGCCCGCGTCATCCGTTCGACCAGCGGCCCGAACGAGGCGTCCGCCTCGATCTTCACGATGTCCGCCAGCCCCTCGGTCATGAAGCGCCCCGCGTTCCGCAGCGCCTGCTCCTCCGAGCACTGGTACGACATGAAGGGCATGTCCGCCATCACCACCGTTCGCGGCGCCCCGCGCTTCACCCCCGCCGTCAGCGCCACCGCCACCTCCAGCGGCATGTGGATCGTCGAGGGCAGCCCGAGCACCACCTGCGCCGCGGAGTCCCCGACAATGATGCAGTGAACGCCCCCGCGCTCCACCCACCGCGCCGTGGTCGCGTCGTAGCAGGCCACGCACGCGAACGGGCGCCCATCGCGCGCCATGGCCCGAAGGGTCCGCAGCGTCACCGGCTTGCGCTCGGGGGCTCCGGTCGGCTGGGCGGGAGCGCTGTGCAGACTCATCGAGCAAATCCTAGGCGCGGCCGCCCGCGTGCGCCGGCAGGTAGTACCCCCGCGTGTAGTCCGCCACCATCCGGTGCGTGCTGAACTCGCGGCACACCGTCCGCATCGACTCCGCCATCATCTTCACCCACCCCGCCGGCACGCCCCGCCGATCGCGCGTGTAGAAGAGCGGCACCACCTTCCGCTCCAGCGTCGTGTAGATCGCCTCCGCGTCGAATGCATCCTGCTCGGCGCGATCCTTGAACTGTTTCCCCCCCAGCGCCCAGCCGTTCTTCCCGTTGTAGCCCTCGGGCCACCAGCCGTCGAGTATCGAACAGTTGACGCCCAGGTTCAGGGGCGGCTTCATGCCGCTTGTCCCGCTCGCCTCCATGGGCCTGACCGGGTTGTTCAGCCACACATCGCACCCGGAAGTCAGCATGCGCCCGATCGCGGTGCTGTAGTTCGTCACCAGGTGGACGCGCCCGCGCAGCGCCGGGTGGCGCGTGTGCTCGTGCACGATCCGCACGAACTCCTGCCCCCCCTTGTCCAGCGGGTGCGCCTTGCCCGCGAAGATCAGCTGCACGGGGCGCTCCCGGTCGCTCATCAGCCGCACGAGCCGCTTCATGTCCCGGAAGATCAGCGGCGCCCGCTTGTAGGTCGCGAACCGCCGCGCGAAGCCGATCGTCAGCGCGTCCTCGTCCAGCGTCTCGTACAGCGCCACCAGGTCCGAAACATCCCCCTGCGCCGCGACGATCTGCTCCCGCAGCTGCAGGCGCAGACGCGCGATCATCGCCCGCCGCAGCATCCGGCGCGTCTCCCACAACGCGCCCGCCGGCACGCGCGAGACGCCCTTCCACCAGTCGTCCTCCGGCCCGGCCCCGTTCCACCTCGGCTTGAGGTGCCTGTCGTAGAACGGGCGGGCCTCCTCCGCGATCCACGACTCCGGGTGAACCCCGTTGGTCACATGGCCGATCGGCACCTCGTCCGGGCTCGTCACGCCGTAGGTCTTCATCCACATCCGGCGCGAGGTGTCCCCGTGCAGCTCCGCCACCCCGTTGCAATGATCGCTCAGCTTCAGCGCCAGCACCGTCATGCAGTACGACTCCGTCGCGTCCCGCTCGTCCTCCCGCCCCAGCGACAGGAACTGCTGCTCCGACAGCCCCATCGAACGCGCCGCGCCGCTCAGGTACTTCATCACCAGCGCCGGATCAAAGCGGTCGTTCCCCTCGGGCACTGGGGTGTGCGTCGTGAACACAGACGACCCCCGCACGGCCCGCACCGCCCGCCGAATGCTCTCCCCGCCCGCCACCAGCCGGCGCACCCGCTCCAGCGGGCAGAACGCCGCGTGCCCCTCGTTGAGGTGGCACACCGTCGGCTCGATCTCGAGCGCGTCCAGCGCGATCAGCCCGCCGACGCCCAGCAGGATCTCCTGGCGCAGCCGGTACTCCTTCGACTCCCCGCCGTACAGGTGCCAGGTGAGCTCCCGGTCCTCGGGCGTATTCTCCGCCAGGTCCGTATCCAGCAGCACCAGCGGCACGCGCCCGACGGCAAGCCGCCAAAGCCGCGCACGCACCCCGGAAGCGCCGATCGGGACCGTGATCCGCACGCCGGTGTCCACCACCGGCAGCAGGCCGAAGTCCGAGTGCGGGTACACCACGCGGGTCGTGCCGTCGCCCCGCAGTTCCTGGCGGTAGTACCCCTTCCGCCACAGAATCCCCACCGCGACCAGCGGCACGCCCAGGTCGCTTGCCGACTTCAGATGGTCCGCCGCCAGGATCCCCAGCCCCCCCGCGTACAGCGGCAGCGACTCGTGCAGCCCGTACTCCATGCAGAAGTACGCCACGAGCAGATCCTTCTGCCGTCCCTTCGCGGTGCGCTCGAACCATGTCGGCGTGCCGAGGTAGTCCGCCAGCCCGCGCTCGGCCGCGCTCAGGCGCTCGAGGAACTCCGGGTCGGTCGCCAGCGTCGCCCGGCGCGCATCGTCCAGCCGCGCCAGCGTCGCGATGGGGTTGTGATCGCACGCGCGGAACAGCGCCGGGTCCATGGACTCCAGCACCAGCCGCGCCTCCGGCTTCCAGGTCCACCACAGGTTGCGAGCGAGGGCATCGACGCGGGCGAAGGTGTCGCGCGCGGCGCGAGAACGGGCGGGTCGAGCGGTCGGCATGGGCCGGGGGTCCTTTCCACACTGCGCCGCCACCAATGCGGTCCCGGCGCGCGGGTCGGAGTATAAGAGTCCCTCACAGAATGACACAGAGAGGGGTAGGAGCGAAAGGCAGGACGCCTGTCCCACCACATGGGGCAGGCCATTCTGTGAGGCACCCCAAGAGTCCTTGCGGAACGACCTCCCCATCTCCGGTGGGACCGGCGGCCCGCCCGT
>DOJA01000172.1:0-1410 GCA_003511945.1 Phycisphaerales bacterium
GCCCCCGATGCCCCGGACCCCCCGAGACTCGGGCTCTTCGCCGGCGCCCCGGGGTTCAACTCGATCGCCACCCGGGGCGTGCTCAGACGCTGCTGTTCCGTGGACTTCACTTCACTCGGCCTCCTGAGGCCCGACGCCGTCCCGGAACGCTCCGCGATCGACGGCCCCATTGTGGCAGAATCCGCCGGATCAGCCAAGTAATCGGGTTCCGTTCGGTTATGGCCCAGGGAGAGGGCCGCCCTCGAGGGCGTAGGGCGTCGCCTTGTGATCTCGGGAAACCGAGTGCTCCCCTGCGAACTTCGCCGGGATCGGAGCCGGCGTGCCGGGCTCGAGAGCCGAGTTCATGAGGAACGCCGGATCGGATACCCCGGGGACGGACTCCGCAGCGGGCATCGCCTCCAGCCGCCGGGCCTCCTCATCGCGGGCCTTCTGGGCGCCCGCGCGGGCCTTCTCGGCGAAGCGTTGATCGCGCTCCTGCAGCTCCCCCTGATTCACAAGGGCCCAACCGGTCATCGAGAAGAGCTCGAACACCGACCACAGGAAGATGCCGATCCCGAACGCCGCCACGATCAGCAGCAGCACCCCGAACCCGCCAAGCCCCTTCAGAACGGGGATCCCCAGGTCGCTGCCGAGGATGAGCCCCCATCCCAGACCTCCGCCCAGCGCGATGCCCATGCCCGCCCGCCGAAGCCGGTCGTCGAGCGACTCGTGGCGCGCCCACTCGGCCAGGTTCGCCAGGTGCCAGGCGTACACCGCCCAACCCGCGACGCCCACACAGCGCATGGCCAGTTCGAGCCACCCGAGCCCGACCGCGCCGACGACCGGAGCCACGATCCACGCCGCCTGGGTGAGGACCGACACGCGCCGCGACCATTCCCATTCGCTCAGCACCTTGCCCGTCCGTGTCCGGCGGAACATCACCGGGCGGCGGCGCACCGTCGTCACCACGCCAACCCACCACACCGCACCGATCACCGCCTGGGCGATGGCGAGGGCAACGCCGCGCCCCGGAATGGGGATCGACGCGACGATCAGCCCGAACCCCGCGAACGCCGCCAGCGCCAACCCCGTCCGCAGGAGCAGGAGGTACCCCCGCGGCGCGTGGGCGATGGGCAGGTCGAGCACCCCGTCCTCAACCCGCCGGGGCGTCTGGCGCACGATCCCTTGTCCGCATTCCGGGCAGGGCGAGCCGGAGCGGAGCCCTTTCATGTTGTAGCCGCAGGACGAACAAAGGTGATCGTCCACGATCACTGCGCCCGGATAGAGCGATCCGCCCACGCCGCGCCCTCCGCGATCCTCTCCCACCGGACTCCGGACGATACGCCCGCGTCGTCGGGCGGATGCCCCCAACCAGCGCCGACCCCCTTGGAGCCGCTCACAGAATGATTCGGAGAAGGCCGGAGCGACAGG
>DOJA01000172.1:1484-4338 GCA_003511945.1 Phycisphaerales bacterium
CGGGACGCCTGTCCCACCAGAGGGGGTAGGTCATTCTGTGAGGGGCGCTTAGACCGCCACCCCCTCCCGCACCGCACTCACCGCGTTGCGGAACAGCCGCAGGCCGGGCGGGTCGCCACGGAGAGTCTCCGGGCCCAGGCGCGTCCAGTAAGGGTGGTGCGTCCAGTCCAGGTAGCGATCGGGATGGGGCATCAGCCCGAAGACGCGCCCCGACGGATCGCAGACCCCGGCGATCGACCGGGACGAACCGTTGAGGTTGTCGACATACCGCACGGGGATCTGCCCGCTCGCCTCCAGCGCGTCCAGGACCGCGGGCTCCGCGATGAAGCGCCCCTCTCCGCTTGCCAGGGGCAGGCGCCTCGCATCCTCGCCGTAGTCCTCCGACCCCAGCCCGCGGGTCCAGATGCAGGGCGATGACCCGTCGTACTCCACACGGGGCCAGTCGTCGATCAGGCGACCGACCGTGTTCATCGCCAGCGCCGTGGTGGGCGGCGCGGGCTCGACGGGCCATGACCCCGGCTCGAACCCCGGCAACAGCCCCGTCTGCACCAGGATCTGGAACCCGTTGCAGATGCCCAGGATCGGCACGCCGCGCTCGGCGGCGGCGCGCAAACGCGGGTACAGCCGCTCCCGCACCTTCACCGCGAAGACGCGCCCGGCGCCCAGGTCATCCCCATAGGAGAAGCCGCCCGCGATGCCGATCAAGTTGGAGCGGTCGAGCAACCCCGGCGCCGCCACAAGCCGGTCAAGATGCACCAGTTCCACACTCGCGCCCGCCCGCTCGAACCCGCGGCACATCTCCCCGTCGCAGTTCGTGCCGGCGGATCGAACCACAATGCAGCGGGGCGCTCCGTTCATGGCGTGATCTTAGGACCGCTCGCAGAATGACTCCAAAGGGGCCGGGAGTGACGGGCGGGCCGCCCGTCCCACCGGGGAGGCAAGGTCATTCCATGAGGGGCGCTCAGGAAGGATTCGGGCCGGGCGGAGCGAGGATGGTGACCCGCGGGCCTCATCTCCGTTCACCGGCCAAGAGCGCGGAGCGCCATTTTCCTGGGTATCGCCTCCCAAGGCGGGCGATTCACTCGCCAGCCGCTCTACCCTCTCTCAACTCGCCCGCCTTCGCGGGCGAGTGCTCTACCCCCGCGCCCCGACGCCGGTCCGCACGACGCTCTGCGCCCGCTCCCGCAGCGAGGGCAGCAGATCGCGGACCTCCTGCGCCATCCGGGTGTTGGGGAAGTCGGCAATGATGCGCTCGCCCAGGTGGATGGCCTCGTGCCACACATGGTCCTGCACCGCGAGCTTGAAGCGCACGCCCAGGTTCTCGCGCAGCTTGCCGATGACGCCCCGGGCCACTTCCTGGAACGGGGCCGCCTCCGCCGGGGTCAAGTAGGTGTCCAGCTCGCGGAGCAGTTCCATCGCCTCGTCCGGGCGCTCCTGCTCGGCGGCGTGCAGGAACCGGCGCTCCAGCTCCTTGCGGTGACGGACCCGCGCCTCCTCCACCCGCTCGCGCAGGTTGTCCACCCGGTGCGAATCCGGGAACAGACGCGTGATCCGCGCCGCTTCCGCGAAGGCGTCCGACCACCGGCGCTGGCGGACCACCTCGTCCAGCACGCCCAGCGCCTCGACCGCCTGCTTGTCCATCGTCTGCGCCCGCACCCGCTCGATGCGTCCCCGGAACTCCTCCGCGTCCTGTCGGTACCCGAACCGCTCGGCGAGCTCCTTCACCAGCACCATGGCAGCGTCCCAGTCGCCGTCGGTGATGTCCTGCTCGATCGCCCGGCGCAGCAGCTCCCGCTCCTGCCGCCGGTGCAGCACCCGCTTGGCGGCCTCCGACAAACCGCCCTCCTGCGCCAGGTTGTCGATCGTGCGGATCAGCTCCCGCAGCAGGCGCTCGGACTCCTGCGCCTGCGACCGCCCCAGGCGCCACGCGGTCATCAGCGTCAGCGGCATCACCAGCAGCGCCAGCCCGATGGGGACCAGCGGATCGACGCCCAGACGCGTCCGCAGCGCGAACGAGCCGGAGATGAACGCCAGAAAAAAGAGCATCGTCGCCGCGAAGGGCGCGTTCACCGCCGCGCTGGTCGGCTTGTTCTGTGGACCCTCGGCCGCCATGCCCTTGGCTCCTTCCCCGATCGCCCCGCCCGTCATGAGCCGGGCGTCGCCTCCCCGCAGTTCCGCGTCCCCGGGACCAGACACAGGAACCGCAGTCCTTCCGGCCCGGCACGGAACTGGTGCTCCTGGTCGGCGGGCACGAACACCACATCCCCCGGCCTGATCGGGCGGTACTGACCCTCGAGCAGCACCTCGCCCGCCCCCCCCACGATGAACACCTCGTGCTCGTAGTCGTGGCTGTGTCGGGGCGAATGACCCGCGGGGGACACCTGGAACTGGCGGAGCGAGAAGTTCGGCGCCCCGTCCGCCCGCCCGACCATCATGGCCATGCGGACATCCTTCGCGCCCGCCATGGTGACCGGCTGGGTAACGACCTCGTTGATGTTGCGGATCAGCATTCGTTCCGGTCCTCGACGACGCCGCCTGCCAGCGACTCTACCATCCCGCTCATGGCCGCCCATTCCCGAACCAAATCCGAACCCGGCCTGATCGAACGCTTCGAACTGGGTCCGTTCGCGACCAACGCCTACATCGTCGCCGGCCCGGCGGCCGGTCCGTGCTGGATCGTAGACGCGCCGCAAGACCCCCGGGTGCTCATCGACCGGGTTCGCGCGCGCGGGCTGGTTCCGTCGGGGGTGGTCCTGACCCATGCGCACATCGACCACATCTGGGGGCTGGACGAGCTCCGCCGGGCGTTCTTAGGGGGGCGTCCGAGGGCGCAACCGGGGGGACTGCCGGGGGG
>DOJA01000336.1 GCA_003511945.1 Phycisphaerales bacterium
GCATGACATCCTGTCAATCCTGAAAAACCCCGTCAATCCTGTCGATTCCTCCTCCTGACCAAAAAATCCGTTAGCATCAGGAAATCTCTTCACGATGAAAAAGATCGGTCTGACGGGATGGATCATCCTGGGGATGGTCTGCGGCATCGCGGCCGGGCTGCTGGCGCCGGAGGCGGCGCGCGGGCTGACGCCGCTCAGCAACATCTTTCTGCGCGCAGTCAAGGCCGTGATGGCGCCGCTGATTTTCGGGGCGTTGATTTCGGCGATTGCGGGCACGGGCGATCTGAAGGCCACCGGGCGACTGGGCGCGAAGACGGTTGTCTATTTCTGGGGCGTGACGACGCTGGCGCTGGCGTGCGGGATGCTGACGGCGCTGGCGCTCCGTCCCGGTCTCGGCGTGACCCTGCCGGCGGGCAGGGCCGGCGATCTGCCCGCGGCGTCGATGGGCGCCGGCGCGAGCCAGCCGCGGGATTCGAGGATGTCCCGCGCCCGCTGGGCGGCGACCGACCGGGGGTGGTCCCGTCGCAGGCGGACCAGCGTGAACCGCGCCGAGGGCTCGTCCCCGGTTCGCAGGTGCCACTGGGCGGTGTCGAGCAACTGAGCCGCCAGCGATTCATCCACGCGGACCAGCAGCGCCTCGTTCAGCCCCGACTCGGCGGCTTCGCCCGGGTAGCGCTCGATGAAGTCTTCGAGATGGACCCGGGCGTCGAGCAGGCCCGAGGCGTCGTAGCGCGGCCCCTTGAACCGGGCGATGTCGGTCTGGATGCGCCGCTTCATCGCCTTGACGCGGTTGGGGCCGGTCGGGAAGTTCTCGAGGTACAGGTCGTACGAGACCTTCGCCAGTTTCATGTCGCGCCGGTCGTAGTAGAAGTCCGCGAGCGCGATCGAGGCACGCTCGGCCAGGTCGCTCTTGGGGAGCCGCTCCTGCGTGCGGATCAGCAGCTCCACCGCGACATCGCTGGAATCGGCCCACCGGAACCCCAGCGAGCGGATCTTCAGCCCCGCGGCGTACCGCAGCGCGATCTCAAGCTCACGCGAGACGCCGGTCACATAGTGCTCGCTCTGACGGAAGCGCTTGAGCAGCGCCTCGTAGTCGTAGAGCGCGCTGAACTCCCGGTCCATGGCGATGAGCGCGTCGCCCCGCAGCAGGTAGGCCTCGGGGAGGTACTCGTGGCCGGCCCGCTCGTGCTCCTCGATGAACCCGGTCAGGACGCGCCGGGCCTGCTCGGGCCGGTCCTCCGCCAGGAGCCGCCGTGCATCGGCGATGAGGGCCTCGGCCGTCCCGGATTCCGGGGAGCGGAGCTGCTCCAGCGTGCCCGAGGGGTCCAGCCGGTACTCGTTGGGCTGCGACTCCTCGGCCCGGGCCATGAGGGTCGCAAGCCAAAGAACGCCGACGAGCGCGTGCGTCATCACGCTCGGTAGCATACCGCCCCGCGCGCCTCCGTCGTGCGCCGGCCCCATGACGAAACCCGACGCTCAGCCCGTGCTCCTTGTTGTCAACCCGCGCTCGGGGCGGGGTCAGGCCGCGCGGGCCGCCGAGGCGTGCGCCCGGTCGCTCGACCGCCAGGGGCTGCCGACCGATGTGATCGACCTGACCACGCTGAACGGGCGCGTGGCGCGGGGCGACTTCGACCGGGCGCGGGCGCTGGTCGTGTTCGGGGGCGACGGGACGGTGCACTCCGCGTCGGCGCTGGCGACGCAGGCGCGGGCGCCGATCTACCAGGTGCCCTTCGGGACGGAGAACCTCTTCGCCCGCGCGTTCGGCATGAACCGCTCGTTCACGCGCCTGCGGGACGCGCTGCGATCCGGGCGCACCACGACCGTCGACTCGGCCACCTGCGCCGGGCGCCCGTTCCTGCTGATGTGCAGCGTGGGGCCGGACGCCTCGATCGTCCACCGGGTGGCGGCGAAGCGGAACGGGACGGTCTCTCACCTGTCCTACGCCGCCCCGATCCTGCGCGAGGCGCTCGCTCCCGCGCTGCCCCCGTTGACGGTCACGGTCGACGGGCGCTCGCTGGCGAGCGCCGAGCCGGGGTTTGTGTTCGTCGCGAACTTCCACGAGTACGCCATGGGCCTGGACCCCGCGCGGCACGCCGATCCGACCGACGGCGTGCTGGACGCGGTCTTCCTCCCCACGCGCAGCACCCTCGGCACGCTGGCCTGGAGCGCCCGCCTGGCCATCGGGATGGCGAACAACGGATCATCGCGACGGCTCCGCGGTCGGTCCATCGAGATCGTGTCCGACGGGCGCCCCGCGCCGGTTCAACTCGACGGCGAAGCGCCCCCCGCCGACCCGCGCGCCGACATGGGGTCCACGGGCTCGCCCCGTCTGACGACTCCGGTCCGAGTGGAGGTCCGCCCGGCGAGTCTGCGGGTGCTCCTGCCGCGGGCGGGGTGAACTCACCCTCGGCGCGGGTTGCGCACAGCGCGAGTGGGGCGGTCAAAGCGTCCGGGTCCGAGCGGGCCGGGTCGGTCAACGGGCTCGCTGATCGGAGGCGGCGTGGGCGAATCCGTCGGCGCGGGCTCGAAGCGTTCGGGCTCGATTGATTCCGGGACGACTTCGGGCTCCGGCCCCGGCGCGGGCGCCGCGGCACGACGCGGCGGGTCCGCCGGCCGGTCCGCCGGCCGGTCCGCGAGGCGTCCGAAGATCATTCGTCCGGCGCTGGTCTGCGTGCTGCTCGTGACGGTGAGGGCCACGCGGCTGCCGATCAGATCGTCGGCGCGGTCGGCGACGACCATCGTCCCGTCGTCGAGGAACCCCACCGCCTGCCCCGGCTGCTCGCCCCGTCGGAGCAGTTCCACCGTCAGCGGCTCGCCCGGGATGACCGCGGGCTTCAGGGCGTTCGCCAGCTCGTTGAGGTTCAGCACGGGCACCCCGCGGATGGCCGCGATCCGCGAGAGCCCGACATCGCTCGTGAGCACGGAAGCCGGCAGGATCCGCGCGAGTTCGACGATCTGCTCGTCCACGGTGGCGCCGACGGGCGTGGCCTCCTCGATGCTCACCTCGGCGACGCCCGAGCGCTGCAGGCGCGCGATGGCGTCCAGCCCCCGTCTGCCCCGCGCCCGCTTGAGCCGGTCGGCCGAGTCGCTCAGCCGGTGCAGTTCCTCGATGACGAACCGCGGCACGACCAGCGGGGCCTGGAACACGCCCGCTTCGGCCACGCCCAGGACCCGCCCGTCGACCAGACAGGAGGTGTCGAGCACCATCGGGCGCGGGCCGCGGATCCGCCGGGCGAACTCGACATAGGGGATCACCAGGCGGAAGTCGTCCTGGGTCTGGAGCACGGTCGAGATCGTGAGATAGCAGATGCCCATGGCGAGCATGAGCTTGAGCGGGGCGACGAGCGAGCGGTCGCGCAGGCCGTAGATCTCGCTGAAGAGGTCGATGACCGTCCCGAGCACCAGGGTGACCACGATGCCCGCGATCAGCCCGACAAAGACGGCGCTGATTGTGGAGAGTTTCCGCTTGGGGGTGAGGATGTCCAGCGCGACGAACCCGCCGAAGAAGAGGATCGCCCCGCCGACCGCGATCGGCCACCACTCGACGATGCGGAGCCCGCCCGTGGTGGCGGAGTCCTTCACAATGATCAGGGCGGTGAAGATGACCAGCAGGACGAGGAAGAACCCGCGGAGCATGGCGACCATGCGGCTCCGGTCGGGGGCGGGGCCGGGCGTCACGAGGACCTGGGGCGCGCGGGGTCGCGGGTTGGCGGCGGGCTCCATGGTCGGAGTGTAGTCGTGGGCTCTCGCGAGCCCGGGGGCGGCGGGGGGCGGCGGGGGGGGCGG
>DOJA01000213.1:0-196 GCA_003511945.1 Phycisphaerales bacterium
CGAGTTCAAGAAGGGGCTGAAGGACGCGACGACGGAGATCGACGACACCGCAGAGCGAGAATCCCGCGCCGAGCGCGAGGCCCGAAGGGACCCCTCGGCGGCCCCGGCCCTCAAGCCGGCGGCGCCCACGGACTCGCGCCGGGTCAGCACGAGCGACCCGGTCGAAGAGCACGCTTAGAACCGCTCACAGAATGAC
>DOJA01000213.1:273-8655 GCA_003511945.1 Phycisphaerales bacterium
TAGAACCGCTCACAGAATGACTCTGAGAAGGGCGGAGCGACAGGCGGGACGCCTGTCCCACCAGAAGGGGTAGGTCATTCTGTGAGGAACTCTTAGCGCACGCGGCCCGTCGGCGCGAGCGATCCGACGGCGTCCAGCCAGTCGGCGGCGTCGTGCAGGATGTGGCGGCTGAGCAGGTCGGCGCCGCCCATGGTGATCTGGCAGTTGTGGAGCAGAGTTTCCGCGAAGAGCCGCGCTTCCGCGGTCTTCTCGCTGGCGTGCAGGTGGGCGAAGACGCCCACCGCCCAGGGTCGATTGGTGGCGTTGTCGGGCTGGGTGTGAACGAGGTGCCACCTCGCGGCGGCGCGGGCGCGTTCGAGCCACGCCGGGCGGGCGGAGCGGACAGCAAGCCAGCCCAGCGCGTGGAGAGCGCCGAGTTCGGTCTCGGTCCAGACCTCGACGGTGCGGGTGGATCCGGGCGGGATCAGCGGGCCGTCGTTCGATGCGACGACGGGCGCGCGCCCATCGGAGTCGGACGCGAGCGCCCTCCAGAGCGCGACATCAACGCCTGCGTCCGGGAACTGGTCGGCGTGGTCCGCTGGGGTGCACGCTGGAGCGCCCGCCCGGCGCCGGCGCCACCGGAAGAAGGGGCCGTCGACGCTCCGCCGGTGGCCCAGTTCGTCGCGGAAGTGCCCTTGGTCGTGCGGGAGGGCCGGGCACGGTCCGGCCACCCCGCGGCACGCCGCCGCCCACTGGGCGGTGCTCCATGAACCTCGGCGATCCACTGCTTTTTCTCCGTGCGCACCGGGAGCATCGGGTCTGACCGGTGGTATATTTCGGATCGTATGCCGAGCATCGGCCAGACCATCCCCCCGTGGGTGCGGCGGCGAGTGTGCCTGTCGTGCGGGTTCGCCGGTCGGTCCCTGCAGGCCCACGCGGCCCGCCAGTGCTGGTCCTGCCCAAAGTGCGGAGCGGATCTCTACCGGCGCCCGCCGCGCTCGTACGCGGAGATGGAGGGGCTCGATGGCCCTCCGGAAGTGCCGTCGCGGGGCGAGGCGCTGGGGTTCGTGCGGCTGGTGGCGCAGCCCAAGTCGCCGGGGTCTCCGATTCAACGGGGCCGCGTTCCTCGGCTGAAGACCCTGGCGCTCGGCGCGCTGGTGGTCGTCGCGCTGACCATCGTGGCGGCGGGCGCGACGGGGCTGTAGCGCCCCGGGCTGCTCGGATCGATCGTGGTGGGGCGGGGGGAACCGTCATGGGTCGCAGTCCCTCATAGAATGACCTACCCCTTCTGGTGGGACAGGCGTCCCGCCGGTCGCTCATAGCCCTCTCTGTGTCATTCTGTGAGGGACTCTCAAGGAGGAACCCGGATGTCCGTCGATGGCGTTGTCGCTTCGCTGCCCGCCAGGGAGAAGGCAGGGATTGATCGGCTGCTCCAGTGGCTGCGGATCCCGAGCATCAGCACCGATCCGAAGTTCCGCGAGCCGACGCGCAAGGCGGCGGAGTGGTGCGCCGAGCGGCTTCGAGCGGCGGGGCTGAAGGCCGAGCTGCGGGAGACGGGGACGCAGGACAAGCCCGGACACCCCATCGTGTGGGCCACCAACGAGCCGGGGGCGGCGTACCGTGGCCCTCATGTGCTGTTCTATGGCCATTACGATGTTCAGCCGCCCGACCCGCTGGAGTTGTGGGAATCGCCGCCCTTTGAGCCGGTGGTCAAGCCCGCGATGCCCGGGCACGATCAGCCGGGCGAGCGCATCGTGGCGCGGGGCGCGTGCGACGACAAGGGGCAGGTGTCGACCTTTCTCGAAGCGCTGCTCGCGTGGAAGGAAGTTGAGGGGGCCATCCCTGTGCGGTTCTCCGTGCTCATCGAGGGCGAGGAGGAGTCCGGCAGCGTCAACCTGTACCGGTACATCGACGAGCACGCGGAGGAACTCCGCATGGCTGATGTGTGCGTCATCAGCGACACGGGCATGCTCCAGCGCGGACGCCCCGCCATCACCTACGGCGTGCGGGGTCTGTCGTACACCGAGGTGAAGCTGCACGCCTCGGACCAGGACCTGCACTCGGGGCTGTGGGGAGGTCGGTGCCCGAACCCGATCAGCGAGCTGGTCAAGGTCTTGGCGGGGCTGTGGAATCAGGACCGGCGGGTCACGATCCCCGGGTTCTATGACCG
Source organism: Phycisphaerales bacterium (assembly GCA_003511945.1). Lineage (GTDB taxonomy): Bacteria > Planctomycetota > Phycisphaerae > Phycisphaerales > UBA1924 > UBA11155. The sequence goes on from DOJA01000213.1 coordinate 2,423, forward strand.
TGTGCGGGAGCCGACGCCGGATGAGCGGGCGTCGTGGGCGCGCCTGCCCATGGACCAGATCGCGGCCCTCAAGAAGATCGGCCTCGGGCGCGACGCGGATGTCGGCGAGGCCGGCTGGACCGCGCTCGAGCGCGAGTGGGCGCGCCCCACCGCCGAGCTCAACGGGATCTACGGCGGGTACATGGGAGCAGGGGCCAAAACGGTCATCCCGGCGTACGCGGGGGCGAAGGTGTCGTTCCGTCTGGTGGCGGATCAGGATCCGAATGACATCGAACAGCGGTTCTTCGCCTGGTTGAACGCGCGGACCCCGCCGGGCTGCCGGTGGGAGCTGCACAGCCACTCGGGCGGGTTCCCGGGGAATGTGTCGACCGACTCGCCCTATCTCTCGGCGGCGGCCACGGCGCTGGAGGGGGTCTCCGGGGGTCGTCCGCACCTGATCAAGTCGGGGGGGTCGATCCCGGTGGTCGGGCACCTGAAGTCCAAGCTCGGGCTGGACACGCTGCTGGTGGGCTTCGGCCTCGACGACGACCGGGTTCACTCACCGAACGAGAAGTTCGAGGTGTCGTGCTTCCGGCTGGGGGTGGCGTCGCATGTGCGGCTGATTGATGCGTTCTCGAAGCTGACGGTCTGACGCCTGAGAGCCGCTCACGGATTGACTCGGAGAAGGGCGGAGCGACAGGCGGGACGCCTGTCCCACCAGATAGGGCAGGTCATTCTGTGAGGGACTCCTACGCCGCCTTGCGCGCGGGGGCTTCGTCGATGATGTCCACACCCGTCTCGGCGCCACGGGCGAGTCCCGGAGAGACGATCTCGACATTCAGGGCCGCCCCGCGCCGGAGGGCCTCCAGGCGCCTGGCGTAGTCGGCCCGGAGGCGGTGGGCCTCGACGCGCAGATCGTGGATGTGGACCTCGTGCAGGTATCGGACGGCCGCCGCGTGAAGGATCGCGAAGACCGCGAAACCCGCGATCAGCCCCGTCGCCAGCATCGCGTTCCCGGAGAGGTCCATGGCGAGCGTCATCGGCGGGAAAGCGTGGTGGCTTCATTCCTATAATCGAGTTGTGCGCACCATCCGCCGGTCTTTGCTGATTCGGGGCCTTTGGGCCGTCGTGGCCCTCCTGCCCCGCGCCGCCGGTGCTCAGCCCGAGGGCGCTCCGCCCGGGGCGGAGGGGGCCGCCCCGGCTGCGGCCGCAGTGCTCCCCGGGCAGGAGATCGAGGTCACCAGCGAGTTCTTCGGCGTGGGCGACATCGTGCGTCCGGGCGAACTCGCGGGCGTGCGTCTGGCGCTCACGGACACCGCGCCCCGTCCCCGCGATGTGGCGGTGCAGTTCAATGTCCGCGACGCCGACGGGGACCGGGCGCTCTACCAACGACTGGTCACGCTGAACCCCGGGTCGCCGATGGGCGTGTGGATCTATCCGCGCCTGCCCTGGGACACGGCGCCGGGCTCGACCTTCACGGTCACCGTGCGACGGGTGGAGATCGCGGACGAGGGCGCGATCGCCATCGGGCGGCGCCTGGCCGCGGGGCGGATCGCGCCCCGGAATGTGGCGCCGGAGACCAGCGGGCTCTTCGCGGTCGTGGGGCGCCAGCCGCTGGGGCTGGAGCAGTACGCCGTGGTCCCGACCGGGTACTCGGTGTCCGCATCGGCCCACGAGGTGAAGACCATCGTGAGGGATCTCCAGCCCGGAGCGCTCCCCGACGACTGGAAGGGGCTGGCGCAGTTCGATGTGATGCTGTGGTCCGACGCGCAACCGGACCAGCTGGGGGCCGCCCAGTCGCAGGCGATCATCGAGTGGATCAATCGGGGCGGCCACCTGGTGATCGCGGTCCCGGCGGTGGGGAATCCGTGGGCCTCGCCCCGCAACCCGCTGGGCGAGGTCCTGCCGCGGGCCACGATGGAGCGGCTGGTGGACGCCGACCTGGGGGCGTACGCCTACCTCCTGCTGGGGCCGCCGACACCGACCACGCTCGCCAACTTCCAGATTGATTCCAAGGCCCTGCGCAAGTCGACCATCCATGTGTTCCGCCCCGCGCCGGACGCCGACGCCCGCGAGGCGACGCCGGTGCTGACCGGTCCGCTCGGGCCGGTCGTGGTGCGCCGGCTGGTGGGGGCGGGCATGGTCACCCTGGTGGGGCTCGACCTTGAGGAGCGCTCGATCCGCACGACCCTGCGGGCGGATGCGCTGTGGAGCCGCATCCTGGGCGAGCGATCGGACACGCTGTCGCCCAGCGAGGCGCAGCAGCTGTCGGGCACGCTGGGCTTCTCCACCCGGGCGAACACGACGCGCCCGGTCGACGCTCACATCGCCGGCGCGATCGCCAAGACGCAGTCGGCGAGCGTCGGCCTTCTTGTGGGGCTGGTGCTGTTCATCGCCTACTGGCTGATCGCGGGCCCTCTGGGATTCGCGGTGTTGAAGGCCCGCGGGCTGGAGCGCCACGCCTGGGCCGCGTTCGTCGCGTCCACGGTGCTGTTCACCGCGGTCGCCTGGGTCGGGGCGGCGTGGCTCCGGCCCAAGAGCGAGGAGCTGGTGCACTACACGATTCTCGATCACATCTACGGCCAGCCGGTCCAGCGGGCCCGGGTGTTCGCGTCGGTGCTGCTCCCGACCTATGGCGAGGAGCGAGTCTCGCTGGGCGAGCCGAACTCCACAGCCGCGTGGCGTCACTCGCTGACGCCCTTCATCGAGCCGGGCGGCGGGTCGATCGTCGCGTTCCCCGACGCTCGCGAGTACATCGCCGATGTGCGTGACGCGTCGGGTCTGACGGTGCCGGCCCGATCAACGATCAAGTCGTTCCAGGGGGAGTGGGTCGGGGCGCCGAGGTGGTCGATGCCCCGCCCGGTCGCCCCTGACCGCGCGCCGGCGCTGTCCAGGTCCGGGGCGCTGAGCGGGGTGCTGGTCCACGACCTGCCCGGTCCGCTCACGGATGTCCGCGTCATCCTGGTGCAGCGCCAGACCTCGCAGGAGGAGGACCGGCGGGCCGCCGACCGGGGAGCACGCGGGCGACTGAGGGCGGTCGCGTACGCGTTCGCGAAGCAGGATCCGTCCTCCTGGAGCCCGGGCGAGGAGCTCGACCTCTCGCGTTTCAGCCCGACCATCACGACCGAGCCGGTCCAGAAGTACCTGCAGGAGTCGCTGGTCCCGCGGGTCAAGTTCGGGGGCGTGGCCGACGGGGAGTTGCTCGACACGCGTGCGGAGGAGGCGCTGTCGCTGTACGGGGTGCTGGAGCCGCCGGACTTTCATTCCCCTTACAGCCCGGGCGACGCCCGGCCCGCGGTGCTGCAACGCCGGCTGGTGCACTCGATGGATCTGGCCCGCTGGTTCACGCAGCCGGCGCTGATCATCCTCGGGCACCTCGACGACGCCCCGCCCCCCGCGCCCATGTCCGTGGGCGGGCAGGCGCTGGACGACAAGGCCCTGCCGGCCTCGGGGCGCACGCTCCTGCGCTGGGTCTATCCTCTGGACCCGGACCCGCCGGCGTTCAGCGCCCCCGGGGCATCCGGGGCTTCCGGGGGTTCCGGGGCTTCCGGGGGTTCTCGGCCAGGAGGCGGCGTCTGACCATGGCGATGATCGAGACCCTCAATCTGTGCAAGGAATACGCCGACCTCGTCGCGCTGAACAACCTCAACCTCGCCATCAACGAGGGCGACTGCTTCGGGTTCATCGGCCCAAACGGCGCGGGCAAGACGACGACCATCAAGATCCTGGCGACGCTCCTCAAGCCCAGCCGCGGACAGGCCATGATCGGCGGGTTCACCGTGGGCCACGAGAACCGCAAGATCCGCCCGCTCATCGGCTATGTGCCGGACTTCATGGGCGCCTACGAGGACATGGTCGTCACCGAGTACCTCGAGTTCTTCGCGGCGGCGTACGACCTCCACGGGACCCAGCGCCGCCAGGTCGTCAAGGATGTGCTGGAGCTGACCGACCTGACCTACAAGTCCAGCGCCGAGGTCAACTCGCTCTCTCGGGGCATGCAGCAGCGACTCAGCGTCGCCCGCGTCCTCCTGCACGACCCGCGCGTGCTGCTGATGGACGAGCCGGCCTCCGGGCTCGACCCCCGCGCCCGGATCGAGATGCGCGAGCTCCTCAAGGAACTCAAGCGCATGGGCAAGACGATCATCATCTCCAGCCACATCCTGCACGAGCTGGCCGAGCTGTGCAATGTCGTGGGGATCATCGAGCGCGGGACGCTGCTCTTCAGCGGGACCGTGCGCGAGGCGCTGCAGCGGGCGCGTGTCGAGCACATCCTGCATGTCGCGGTCGCAGAGAGGACCGAGGACGCCGCCCGCCTGCTCCACCAGATGGCGGGAGTGAAGCGCCTCTCAATCGTGGAAGAGGAAGCACCCGCGGTCACCCACCCGGGGAGCCCAGGCGAGAACGCCAACGGCTCCAAGGGGGCGGCCGGCCCCGGGCTCCGGCGCGTGATGCAGGTCGCCTTCGAGGATTCCGCCCTGCACACCGCCACGGATATCCCCAACCGGCTCGTGAACGCCGGCTTCCGATTGACACTTTTCACCGAAGAGAAGGTAAACCTGGAGACCGCGTTCATGCGGCTCACGCAGGGCCTGGTGCAGTAACTGTTTGACCCGGCTGTGTTTACAGCCGAATCGTCCCTCCAGGACCCCGAGATTCACCCCCCTTCAGGAGGTTCGGATGCGCCGTTCCACACTCACCCCCGCGGCCGGAGCCCTGGTGCTCCTTTGTGCAGGTCTGGCGCAGGCCGGCCCGGTCCAGTACCCCAAGACCCAGACGATCGACCAGACCGACGAGTTCTTCGGGACCAAGGTCGACGACCGCTACCGCTGGCTGGAGGACGATGTCCGCCAGTCGTCCCAGGTCAAGGAGTGGGTGACGGCCCAGAACAAGGTCACCTTCGACTACCTCGAGTCTCTCCCCGAGCGCGAGCCGGTCCGCAAGGAGCTGACGAAACTGTGGAACTACGAAAAGTTCAGCTCCCCGTTCCGTCACGGGGACCACTACTTCTACTACCGCAACGACGGGCTGCAGAACCAGTTCGTTCTGCATGTCGCCGACGCCTCTGACCAGCCGGGGCGCGTCCTGCTCGACCCCAACACCTGGTCCAAGGAGGGCACGGTGGCCATGTCCGGCACCGCGTTCACCGACGACGGCAAGTTCATGGCCTACGGCATCGCCAAGGCCGGCAGCGACTGGAGCGAGTGGCGCGTCCGCGATGTCGCCACCGGCCAGGACCTCCCCGACCTCGTGCAGTGGGTGAAGTTCAGCAACACCGCCTGGACGAAGGACGCCAAGGGCTTCTTCTACTCGCGCTTTGACGAGCCCAAGAAGGGCCAGGAGTTCCAGGCCCTCAACCACTTCCAGAAGGTGTACTACCACGCCCTGGGCATCGACCAGTCCAAGGATGTGCTCGTCTTCGAGAACAAGAACGAGCCGGAGTGGGGCTTCGGGGCCGAGGTCTCCGAGGACGGCCAGTGGCTGGTCATCACGACCTCCAAGGGCACCGACAACAAGTACCGCGTCGACTACAAGTCGCTCGCGTCGCCCGGTGCGAAGTTCGTGAACCTGATCGACAAGTTCGAGTACGACTACTCGTTCATCGGGAACGACGGGCCGGTCTTCTTCTTCTTCACCGACAGCGACGCGCCCCGCGGGCGGGTCATCGCCATCGACACCACCAACCCGGCCCCGGCGAACTGGAAGACCGTCGTTCCCCAGGCGAACGAGGTGCTCCGCTCCGTGAACATCGTCAACAACCAGTTCGTCTGCTCCTACCTCAAGGACGCCACCACCCAGGTGCGCATCTTCGACAAGAACGGGCTTGCCGTCCGCGATGTCGAGTTCCCAGCCCTCGGCACCGCGTCCGGCTTCGGGGGCAGGAGCCACCACACGGAGACCTTCTACTCCTTCTCCTCCTTCGCGGTCCCGCACTCCATCTACCGCTACGACATGACCACCGGCAAGAGCGAACTCCTCCGCCGCGCCGAGGTCGACTTCAACCCCGACGACTACAGGACCATCCAGGTCTTCTTCCAGTCCAAGGACCACACGAAGATCCCGATGTTCCTCACCTTCCGGAACGACATCGAGCTGAACGGTCAGAACCCCGTCCTGCTCTACGGCTACGGCGGGTTCAACATCCCCATCACCCCCGGCTTCAGCAACACCAACGCGATGTGGCTCAAGATGGGCGGGGTCTACGCCTCCGTGTGCCTGCGGGGCGGCGGCGAGTACGGCAAGGACTGGCACGAGGC
>DOJA01000213.1:8819-13260 GCA_003511945.1 Phycisphaerales bacterium
AGGGCGGCTCCAACGGCGGGCTGCTCGTCGGCGCCGCGATGACCCAGCGTCCTGAACTGTTCGGCGCGGCGCTCCCCGCGGTCGGGGTGATGGACATGCTCCGGTTCCACAAGTTCACCGCCGGGCGCTTCTGGGTCGACGACTACGGCTCGTCCGAGCAGAGCCCGGAGATGTTCAAGTACCTGCTGGGCTACTCGCCCTACCACAACCTCCGCAAGGGCACGAAGTACCCCGCAACGCTGGTGACCACCGCTGATACCGACGATCGCGTCGTCCCGGGTCACTCGTTCAAGTTCGCGGCGGCGCTGCAGGAGTGCCACGCCGGGGACAGCCCGGTGATGATCCGCATCGAGACCTCGGCGGGCCACGGAGCCGGCAAGCCCACGGAGAAGCAGATCGCGGAAGCGGCGGACATCCTGGCCTTCGCCGCCCACAATCTGAAGATGTCGCTGCCCTTTGTAACGCCCTGATCGAAGCGCGGCGGAGTGGGCTCTGAACCCGCCAGCGGAGCGCTCGACAGCCCCGCACAGCAGGACCGCCTCTCTTCGATGGGACAGGCGGCCCGCTCGTCAGTGGTGGGACGGGCGTCCCGCTCGTCAGTGGTGGGACAGGCGGCCCGCTCGTCAGTGGTGAGACGGGCGTCCCGCTCGTCAGTGGTGGGACGGGCGGCCCGCCCGTCTCTGGTGGGACCGCGTCCCGCCTGTCGCTCCGGCCTTCTCGGAGTCATTCTGTGAGCGGCTCAAGATCCGGCCCGCGTCCTCGCCGACGCGGGCCTTTTTCATGCGCGTCGGTATCGTGAGCGCATGCTCCCGCTGATCGGCGCCCTCGTGCTCGCGTCCCTGGGCGCCTCGGCGGCGCTGACCCTGGCGGCCCGGACTCTGGGGAGGCGGCTCCTCCTGCTGGACTCCCCGGGCGCGCCGGGCCACGCCAAAGTGCTCCGGGGCGTGCCGAACACCGGGGGAATCGCGATCTTCTGGACGGTGGCGCTCCCGATCGCTCTCGGGCTCGCCCTCGCGCGGCTGGTTCCCGACGCCGCGCTGCCCGATGCGCTGCGCCCGCACGCGCCCGGCCTGCGGGAGCAGACGCCGATGGCGCTGTGCGTGCTGCTCTCGATGCTGCTGCTGCACCTCACCGGGCTGATCGATGACCGGCGCCCGCTGGGGCCGCTCATCAAACTGGGCGTCATGGTCCTGGCGGCGGCGGCCCCGGCGGTGCTGTTCGATGTGCGCCTGCTGGAACTGCTCGATGCTCGCGTCGGGGGGCCTTGGCTCTCGATCGCGCTCACGGTGGCGTGGATCGTGCTGGTGACGAACGCCATGAACTTCATGGACAACATGGACGGGCTGGCGGCGGGCGTGGGGCTCGTCGCGTCGGGGCTGTTCCTGGCGGCCGCGCTGGTGAACGGGCAGTGGTTCGTCGCGATGACCCTGGCGCTGCTCACTGGCGCGCTGGGAGGTTTCCTGGTGTTCAATGCTCCCCGGCGGGGCGGCGCGACGATCTTCATGGGCGACGCCGGTTCGCTCGTGGTGGGGTACCTGCTGGCGATCCTGACCGTGCGCACGACCTACTACCAGACCGGGTCGGGCGGGTGGTACGCGCTGTTCATGCCGCTGTCCGTGCTGGCGGTGCCGATGTACGACCTGGTGACGGTCAGCGTCATCCGCATCGCCTCCGGGCGCAGCCCGCTGGTGGGCGATCAGCGCCACTTCAGCCACCGCCTGCGAGCCCGGGGGCTTTCAACGGGCGCCACGCTCGTGATCATCGCCGGGCTCGCCGGCGTCACCGGCATCGGCGGGGTGCTGCTCGGGCAGGTCGGCCCGTGGCAGGCCGCGCTCATCGGCCTGCAGACGGTGCTCGCCCTGCTGGTGCTGGCGCTGTTCGAGTTCGCTCCGGGGTCCCGTCCATGAGCGATCGACGCCGCGCTTCGGTTCGATGGGTGGCCTGCGGCTCCATCGTCTCCGTCATCCTCATCCGGGCGCTGACCACGGTCCTCCGCGTGCCCGGGTGGGAGCAGGACCCGACGATTGTGTGGATCCCGGACGCGGGGGTCGGGCCGGCGGCGTCGTTCGTGCTGGACGCCCTGATCTGCGTGGCCGCCGCGGCGATCGCCTTCGCCAGCCCGCCCGCCGACCGATGGTGGGACCGCGTGGCGCCGTTGGCGATCCTTGCGGGCGTCGTGGGCGTGCTCCTGCACGCTCTCGTACTGACGCCCGCGATCGCAGTGGGGGGGTCGCCGATCACCCGGGGCGACGACGGCTCGTTCCGCCTGGGGAGCGCCTGGGGCGCGGCCGTTCTCGGCGCGTGGGCGTTGCGCGAGGGCGTCCGCGCCGACCTTGCGTTGCGGCGCGCAGTGACGCTCGTGCTCCTCGGCGTGGTCGTGCCGCTGGCGGTGAAGGGCATGTCTCAGGTGCTGGTGGAGCACCCGCGGATGGTCGAATCGTTCGAGGCGACACGCGAATCGTGGCTGGCGGCCAACGCATGGGAGCCGGGATCGGCGTCCGCGCGGCTCTTCGAGCGCCGGCTGCGCCAGCCGGAGGCGACCGGCTGGTTCGGGCTGGCGAATGTGTTCGGGGCGGTGGCCGCGGGGGCGCTGGTGGCGTGGGGCGTGATCGCGGTGAACGGCGCGGCCCTGGCGCGGACGGGGGCGGTCCGGCCGCGTCTGGCCGGGGCGCCCACGCTGGCGGCCCTCGCCTCAGCGGGAGCACTGCTGGCCTCGGGCTCCAAGGCCGCGATCGTCGGGGCCGGCGCGATCCTCCTGCTGCTCACGCTGTCGCGCTTCGCGCCGATGGTTGCAGCGGCCACCCGGCGCGCGTCGGGCTGGATCGGCCCCGCCCTCGTCGGCGGGGTGCTGGGCGCCGTCGTGCTCCGCGGCGCGATGGGCGAGCGGCTCGGCGAACTGTCGGTGTACTTCCGCTGGCAGTACCTCGTCGGCGCGACGCGGGTGTTCGTCGAACACCTCCCCTTCGGGGTGGGGCCGGATCACTTCAAGGACGCGTACCTGCTCGCCAAGCCGCCGACGAGCCCGGAGGAGGTCGAGAGCCCGCACGCGCTCCCCGCCGACTGGCTGGCGACGCTGGGGCTGCTCGCCATCCCGTGGCTGCTGGTCTGGTTCGACTGGATCCGGCGCGCGGGGCGCACCGCGTTTGCGCCGCTGGCGTCGAGCAAGCCCGCGCCCGAGCCGCCGGACCCCCGCACGCGCCTGTTTGCGCTGTGCGTCGTCGGCGTCGGCACGCTCGCGTCGTTGCTGGCCGAGGCCCCGGTCGTCACGCCCGCGTGGCCCATCGTCATGGCGGCGAGCGGCGTGGGGTGGTTTGTCCTGGTGCGTGCGGCGGACGCTGTGCTCCGGGCCGCGCCCGAGCGTGCGCTGAGCGTGGCGCTGGCGGGGGGGGCGCTGGTCGGTGCGGTGCTCGCCTCGTTCGATGTCGCTCCGGTGCATCCGCACAGCGCGGGGTGGCTCTTTGCGATCTGGGCGCTGGCCGCGTCCGCAGCGGGCGCCGAGCCGGACCGGCGGGCCGGCGCACGGTTCCGCGCCGTGGTCCCTGCGGCGGCCCTTCTGCTCGCGGGGGCGATCGTCTTGGGGGGCGTCATCCCCGCCCTCCGGTGGGAGGGTCATCTCCTGCGGGCGGCGGGCCTGTCACTGATCACCACACAGCCCGCAGGCCACGACGCCCCGCAGCGCCTGAGCGATCGGCCGCGTCTTCCCGACGCTCTCGACGAGTTGAAGGAAGCCGCGGGCCATTTCCCGGATCAGCCCACGCCCTTGGACCGGTCGGTGGGGCTGCGTCTCCGCCTCGCTGTCGAGCGGGCCGAGTTCGACCCTTCCGCCGCCCGGGCGCTCGTGGATGGTGCGATTGCGGACCTCGAGGGCGTCGCGCAGCGTTTTCCCCGTTCGGCCCAGCGCTGGGCCCGTCTCGCGGCGGCGCGGGAGGCCCGTGCGGCGATCCTGGGTGACCCAGGCGTCCTCGACGAGGCAGTGGACGCCTGGGCACGGGTCGCCGCCCTCGACCCGCACTCCCTCACTCCGCCCCTCCGAGCCGCTCGGGCTGCCGCGGCCGTTGATCACCCCGACGCTCCCGCGTGGGCAGCGCAGGCCCTCCGGGCCGATGCCAACCTCCGACTGGACCCCCTTCGCCGACTGTCCTCGGAAGACCGCGCCTGGCTGCAACGGCTGGCGGTGTCCGCCCCGTCCGACCCTTGACCGCTGGTCGTTCGATGTTAGTATCTGTGCTGTCCGGGAGCCGGGGAGGCGTACGCGCCCCCCCCCACCCCCCCCCTCGGCAGGGCGGCAAGACCCGCCGCGGAGCACTCGAGCATGGATTCGGACGACGACGACAACTGTTGCCGCTGACGCACCGCCGACCGGCCGCTCTCCGGCCCCGTCGGCGGACCCCGATCCGCGCTCGATCTCGGAGACATCAGCCGGGTCCCCGCCCGAGGCGGG
>DOJA01000212.1 GCA_003511945.1 Phycisphaerales bacterium
CCCCCACCCGGTGCCCTCACCCGGCACCCCCGCCGGGCGGGACGCCCCGGCCCGGGCATCCGCCCTCTCTTCGCTCGCGAAACCAACCATGGCCAAAGACCGGGTCAGCATCCGAGATGTCGCACGGGAGTCGGGGGTCAGTCTGACCACCGTCTCTCTCGTGCTGAACAAGAACGATCACCGCATCTCCGACGCGACCCGTCAGCGGGTGATCGAAGCGATGGACAAGCTCGCCTACACCCCCAGCCGGCTGGCGCGCGGGCTGCCCAACCGCCGGTCCAAGACGCTGGCGGTCCTTGTGCCCGCGCTCCAGCACGCCTTCGCGGATGTCTACTTCGGCGAGGTGATCAGCGGCATCTACGAGGCCGCCGCCGACGCCGGGTACCGCGTGATGCTCGAGGTCGCCCGGCGCGAGTATGTCCGGCGCCGGGAGTACATGACCCTGCTCGACGACTGCTCGGTCGACGGCATCCTCTTCGTCGGCGCCACCGAGGAGCACCGCTGGCTGGAGGAGTTCGACGGCGCGTCGCGTCCACTGGTGGTGGTGAACAACCATTTCGCGCAGTGGACGCTGCACAGCGTGGTGTGCGACTACCCGGCCGCGGGGCGGATCGCCGCCGATCACCTGGCGGACCTGGGGCACACGCGGATCGGCCACATCGCCGGCCCTTCCGACATGGTGCTGACCAGCCGCGAGCTGACGGACGCCTTCCTGGCCCGTCTCGCAGAACGCGGCGTGCACATCTCCGAGCCCCAGATCGCCCAGGGCGAGTTCCGGGTCGAGACGGGTCGCGACGCCTGCGACCAGCTGATGGTCCGGGCCCCGAAGCTCACCGCGATCTTCGCGGCCAACGACAAAATGGCGATCGGCGCCATGCAGTCGCTCCGCGCCCACGGGCGGCGCCCGGGCGAGGACATCGCGGTGATCGGCTGCGACGACATCCCGACGGCGGCCCTGGCCGAGCCGGCGCTGACGACGGTGCGCCTGAACTTCGTCGAGGCGGGGGCCGTCTCCTGCCGACGACTGCTGCAGTTGCTGGACGAAGGCCCCGGTGAGGGGCCGATCATGGACCGCGTGCCGGTGTCGCTGGTGGTGCGCGACTCGTGCAATGCCGCCCGCTGAGGGGGTGGGCGGTACACTCATCGACCTGAACCTGTGACTGGCAGCCGCCACCTGGTCCGTGATGGGCGGCGCGCCCCGGAGGACTCGCCGTGATTGCACTGTCTGTCTCGTTCGCCCGGAGCATCGGGCTGGGGCTGGTCGCGCTGCTGCTCGCGGCGGCGCCCGTGTCGGGCCAGGATGTGTGGCGCGTGGCCGGCACCTTCAACGGCTGGAACACTGCGGACCCGGCGTGGACGCTGACCGCCGACCCCGCCGATGCCAACCGGTTCATCCTCGACAAGGCGTTCCCCGTTGGCGTCCACCGCTTCAAGTTCGTGAAGAACGGCGACTGGGCCCAGGGCCACTTCGGCGCCGGCCCCGGGCCGGACACGCTGGAGCAGCCCGGCGTGGACATCCCCTTGCAGATCCGCGCCGACGCGGAGTACCGGCTCACGCTCAAGCCGGCGCAGCGCGTCTGGTCCATCAGCGTGACGAAGATCGACGCCCCGGTGCTCGTCGTTCGGACGCTCGGCCAGGCGCGGGTCAACCGCGAGTTTGTCATCGATGCCGGGCAGTCGGTGCGCGTCGACACCGGAGCCCCCCCGGTCGTGACCGTCTCCTCGCCGACCGACCCGCTGCGGACCATCCACCTGGCGAAAGGGATCGGCGCGCGGGTCATCCCGCAGCGCAAAGGCCCGCTGACGCTGGAGGTGAAGCTGGCCGATCAGAGCGGTGAGTCGGTGCAGCGGATCAACCTTGATGTCAAGCCGGCCTTCGCCCTCAGGTACGCGCATGTCTCGGACCGTTCGGCGACGCGCCACTTCTTCGAGCCGCAGGCGGACGGGACGGAGATCGCGCTGGTCTCGGTCCCGCCCAACACGCTCCTGGAGGCGCTCGAGATCACCCGCGATGGCGCGAGGGTGCTCTACGGGACGGACCTCGACGCGCCCGCGGGCGTCCACGCGCTCATCGTCGAGAAGGGCGAGCTGCTCAAGGGCGAATCCCCCGCGTCGGCGCTCCACCCCGGCGATTGGCGCCGCTTCGCGCTGACGCCCCCATTCCCCACCGACCGCGTCTTCCTCGTGGGCGACTTCAACAACTGGGCCGGCGCCGGCCAACCCGGCGCCATCGAGATGCTCAGCCGCGCTGACGGATCATTCTCAGCGATCGTCAACCTCCCCCAGGGCACGCACCGGTACCAGTTCCAGCTCGACGGGGGGGTGCAGATCCCGGATCCGTCGGATACCTCGCCGCGGATCCTCGAGGACGGGCGCCGCGTCAGCGTCATCTCCGTCGGACCCCAGCCCAAGGACCACGGGCAGGCGAGGCCCAACCACATCAACGAACTGGCGGTCCGCCACAACCCGGCGTCGCCGATCGACCTCCGTCCGATCCACGCCGGGATGGGGCTCGTCGATCTGTCCATCGTCGCGCTGCCCGGCGACGCTGAGCGCGCGTTCGTCACCATCCGGACTACCGACGACGGCGCCGAGCGGCTCCTCCGCGCGCCGATGTCCAAGGGTCCAGACCTCGCCGGGTTCGACCGCTACACCGCCCGCGTCATGACCGGCTCGCCCCAGGCGTCGTACACCTTCACCCTCGAAGACGGCTCGGCGTCCTTCACCACCCCCACCTTCAGCGCCACGCTCGATCCTCACCCGCCCGTGCCCGCCTGGGCCATGGGCGCCGTCTGGTACCAGATCTTCCCCGAGCGCTTCCGCAACGGGAACCCCCTCAACGACCCGCACGGCCCGGGCGTCTTCAACAAGCCCTGGACCGACGACTGGGCCACCGTCTCCCCAGCAGAGGAGCAGCGATGGCGCGAGGTCTACAACACCCCCGCGCCCCAACCGTTCCCGCCCCGCAAGGGCGGGCCTTTGTTTCATGTGGTCTGGGACCGACGCTACGGCGGCGACCTGCAGGGCATCGAGGAGAAGTTCGCCTACCTGCGCGACCTGGGCGTCACCGCCCTCTACATGAACCCGGTCTTCGAGGCCGAGTCCATGCACAAGTACGACGCCACCGACTACCGCCACATCGACGACAACCTCTCCTGGCCCGCCGAGGGCGGCAGGGTCTCCGAGCAGTGGTCGTTCCCCGACGAGCCGAACGACCCCGCCTCCTGGACCTGGACCCCCGGCGACCGCTACCTCGTCGAACGCTTCCTGCCGCAGGCGAAGAAGCACGGGATCCGAGTCGTCCTCGACGGGGTGTTCAACCACACCGGGCTGCCCTTCTGGGCCTTTGCGGACATCCAGAAGAACGGCGACAAGTCGATCTTCAAGGACTGGTACTTCGTGAAGTTCGACGCCAGCGGGCGCCTCCAGTCCTGGGAGTCCTGGTTCAACACCGGCTCGCTCCCCAAGTTCCGCCAGACCGCCGAGGGCGACCTCGTCGCCCCCGTGAAGCAGCACATCTTCGACATCACCCGGCGCTGGATGGACCCCAACGGCGACGGAGACCCCTCCGACGGGATCGACGGCTGGCGCCTCGATGTCGCCCTCGACATCGGCCCCCCGTTCTGGAAGGACTGGCGCGCGCTCGTCAAGTCCATCAACCCCGAAGCCGTCATCATCGCCGAGATCTGGGACGACGCGACGCCCCATCTCAAGGGCCGCGCCTTCGACACCCAGATGCACTACCCCTTCGCCAAGGCGGTCACCGACTGGCTGGGCGTCCGCCCCGGGATGACCAGCGCCGAGCTCGCCCAGCGCCTCGCCGCCGCCTTCGGCGACGACGCCCCGCAGACCGCGCTCATCCACCAGAACCTCTTTGGCAGCCACGACACCGACCGCTTCGTCTCCATGCTCCAGAACCCCGGGCGCGCCTACGACGAGGGCAACCGGCCGCAGGATCACGACTACCCATACAAGGACACGAAGCCCTCGCGCGACACCTACCAGCGCTCGCTGCTGGGCGTCGCGCTGCAAGCCACCTACACCGGCGCGCCCATGGTCTACTACGGCGACGAGGTCGGCATGTGGGGCGCCGACGACCCAACCGACCGCAAGCCCTTCCCCTGGCCCGATCTGGGCCGGATGGCCAACCCCGACGAGAACGCCGACTTCGACCTCCACAAGGAGTACACCCGCTGGCTCACGCTCCGGCGCGATCCGAGGGCGGGGCCGGTGCTGAACTACGGCTCGACCCGCCACCTGGAGTCGGGAGACCCCGATGTCTTCGCCTTTGAGCGGGCGCTCAACGCCACGCGGGTGATCGTCGTGCTCAACCGCAAGGCCGCTCCCTGGTCCGCGGCGGGCCTGATCCCCAAGGGCACAACCCAGCCCTCCGTCCCGGCCAACTCAGCGTCCTATTGGGTGATCGAAGAAGGTTCGGCACCCACTCGGTGAATCCCGGGCTTCTGCCGCCGAGGAAGAGACGCAGAATTCACCCCGCCGGCGAGTAAGGCCGGATGCCGAGATGGGTGAGGGTTGAGCAAAAGTGCTTGCCCGCGCGCGGTTGTCGCGTGAGAGTTGATCAGCCGCGCGACCAGGCGCGGCGGGAAGAACACGCCCCGGCTGCACGGCTCGGCGTCCGGCGCGCGCGTCGCGCGATCGTGGGTTCACCCGGCCCGGCTCGGGGACTCGCAGGAGGAAGGACCATGTCACACCGTCGTTTCCTGGATGTGGTTGCGCTCGCAGTTGCCGCGCTCGCCTCGTCGGGTGCGCTAGGCCAGACCGGCCGGTACTACATCACCGACGAAGATCAGCCCGTCGGCAGCGTGTGGACCGTGCAGGGGGGGAACATCGTCAACCAGTGGTTCACCTCAACCGGGGCGCGCCACGGCGCGATCGCTGTCGGGCCGTCCGATGTCCGCACCCTGCCGGAGGCCAACGGCGGAGGCCCGCCAGTCATCGGAGACCGCCACACTCTGGGCGGCGCGTTCCTCGGCCCGCTCCCGGGCTTCTTCCCGGCGCCGGTCGGCGCTGGGCGCATCATCGACGGGGCCTTCGATGGGCGCAACACCTATGTCGTCTCCGGCTTTGACATCTTTGGCGGGACCGGGGAGGTCTGGGCCTTCGGCCCCGACTTCGACGGGCCGGGCGCCTTCATGTTCCGCGCCGGGATCAACGATCAGGGGATCACCTACGACACCCGGACCAACACCATCTGGACCAGCGAGTACAACTTCACCAGCGGCTCCGTCGGGTTCGTCAAGCAGTGGAGTCTGACCGGCTCACTGATGTCCCAGTTCCCGGTCATCCGCCCGTTCGCGGCGGGCCTCGTCGAGAGCGAGCGGAACACCGCCCTCGCCTACGACCCCTCCGACGACACCCTTTGGCTCAACGCGCATGTCGAGAACACGCTGACGGGCACGACCGGCGAGCTCTGGCAGTTCGATCGCTTCGGCAACTTCCTCCAGGCGATCGATCCCACTCCGAACAGCAATGTGCTCTACTGGGGCGGCGAGTTCAACATCCCCGCGCCGTCCGGCGTAGCGGCTCTGACCGTCGCCGCGGTCGGCCTGGTGCTCCGTCGCCGTCGTCACGAAGAGCCCCGCACCGAATGACCTCCCCTCCGCGGTGGGACGGGTGGCCCGCCCGCCTTTCCAGGTGGGACGGGCGGCCCGCCTGCCTTTCCAGGTGGGACGGGCGGCCCGCCCGTCTCTCATGGCCTCCTCTAGTCATTCTCCGAGCGGCTCGATGACGCCGAGGATTCATCCCTTGCAAGATTCCCGAGGGCCGGTGCGACAGCGCTGGCCCTCGGCGTTTGTGGAGCGGGATGCCCGCACCATGTTTTCCCAGTCTGCGCACATCTCCCAAGCCCCCATGCCGAGTCGGGAAGCGGCAGGATTGTTGTCGAAACATGCTATCGGGCTCGACGCGTGCCGCTTCTGCGTCATACTGTCACCAGAGATCATGGTTCGGGGGAAGAACTGCGCAGAATATGCGCAGCCAGAGTGAGGGGAGTTTTCATGCGCGTCACCACCACAAGTTCTATTGTCGCCGCGCTCTGCGCCGCCGGCCCCGCCTCCGCGGGCACGCTGCTGGTCACCGCCAGCGTCGGGAGCCGCGCTGCGAGCGTTGAGTTCGTCGCGTCCGGCACCAACCTCGTCGTCACGCTCACGAACACCTCCGCCGCCGACGCGCTGGTTCCTGTCGACATCCTCACCGGGGTGTTCTTCGACATCGCCGGCGCCCCCGTCCTGACCCGCTCCAGCGCTGTCGTGGCGATGGGGAGCACCGTCCACTTCGGCCCGACCGACCCTGGGGGCGTCGTGGGCGGCGAATGGGCCTTCAAGGGCGCCCTCGTCGGCGCCCCCTGGGGTGCCGACTTCGGCATCTCCTCCGCCGGCCTGGGGCTCTTCGGCCCCGGCGATCGATTCCCGGGCAGCGACCTCCAGCCGCCCCCCAGCCCGGACGGTCTGCAGTACGGCATCACCACCGCCGGCGACAACCCCGCGACCGGTAACGCCGCGGTGACCGGCGGCGGCGCGCTGATCCAGAACGCGGTCGTCTTCACCGTGAGCGGCCTGCCCCTCGGCTTCGACCCGATGCTCGCCATCTCCGGCATCTCGTTCCAGTACGGGACGGCGCTGAGCGAGCCGAACATCGTCCCCGGGCCTGCCGGTCTCGCGCTGCTCGCGGCCGCCGGGCTCGGCTGGACCCGTCGGCGACGCGCCTGATCGAGCCGCTGATCCCGGTGACTTGCACCATTTTCCGCCTGTTCGCGCCCCTCGGGTTGCCCGGACATTCATTCCGAATTAGGGTGTGTTGACTCGCGGCGCAAGGGGAAGCCCTGCCCGGGGGTCTGAGGGACAGAGACCAGAAACGCGTCGCTCGGCACCCGGGAGGGTGCGGGCCTTCAAGGGGAAGCATTCATGTCTTACGCACGCTGTGCGTTCGGTGCCGCCGCTGTGGCCATCGCGGCCGGTTCCTCGTTCGGCGCGATGAATGTCCTGCTGGACTTCAACGCCAACTGGGTCACCGACCTCAACAACGCAGCGGTCGCCGCCGGCGTCCCCGCGTTCAACCTGGTCGAACGATCGACGATCGAAGCCAACATCAAGGCCTCGCTCGAACTGATGTACCAGGACTTCGATGTCTCGTTCTCCACCGCGTCCCCGGGCGGCTCGTTCACAACGATCAACTTCGGGGCCGGCGCCCCGCCCTCTCCTGGTGTCCTGGGCGAGGCGAACAACCTCGACTTCGGCAACCATCTCGTCGTTGACACCGTCCGTATGTACCTGCCGAGCTTCCCGGGTTTCATCGAGAACTTCGAGCCCCGCGCCCAGCAGATCACCGAGATGAGCTTTGCCCTCGCCGGCACCGCCGGCCACGAACTCTTCCACTCCCTGGGCGGCGAGCACAACCACGCCTACGGCGTTGCGGGGATCAGCCCGCTGACCTACGGCGCCACAGGCGGCCTCCAGAACCCGGGTTCGGTCATGGCCACCGGCCCGTCCGGGCTCACCGAGCTCGGACGCGAGGTCCAGCGCTCGTTCAACCGCTGGGAGAAGCTCATCCTTGACATCGCGGGCGGGTTCAATGCCGCCAACGGGGGCTTCGGACAGACCGGCACCTCGCTGACGACCAACCCCATCCAGCAGTCCGTGCATGATCGCCTGGCGGATGTCGGCAGCACCCCGGCCACCGCTCAAGCCCTGACCCTCGCCACCGCGGAGGAGTCCGGCTACCGCGCCGCCCACACCGGCGGCACGCTCACCCCCGACGGCGATGTCGACTTCTTCAAGTTCACCGTCAACAGCCCCGGCACCGTCTCCATCGAGACCTTCAGCACTTCCCTCTACAACGACTCGGCGGATACCACCCTCCAGCTGTTCGACACGGACGGGGTGACCTCCCTCGCCTTCAACGACGACATCTCCTTCAACGGCAACACGATCTTCGCGGGCGGGCAGTCACAGCGGGACTCGTGGCTCCTGAACATCCCGATCAACGCGGCAGGGACCTACTTCATCAAGGTGGCCCAGTTTGCAGCGGACGGGAATGTCGGCGACTACTCGCTGCTCGTCGGCTTCGACCCCATCCCGGCACCCGGCGCGTTTGCCCTCCTCGCGATCGGCGGCCTGGCCTCGGCCCGCCGGCGCCGGATGGCGTGACGCACTGGGCCATCGCCCCCGCCCCCCCGCGCAGGGGCCGGCATGAATCCATTCTCAACGCACGCCGGTCGTCGATGACCGGCGTGCTCTTTTTCTGACCATGCTCATATTCTGACTTCGCGCCCTGCTCCCGGGGGCACCTCGCCGTAACCGAGGGCATTACCGCGCCCGGCGATGCCCCCGCCAGAAAAGGAAGCGGCCCCCGATCTGATCATCGGGGGCCGCTCGGAGTGTCAGGTGGGGTTGAAGGAACTCGCGGGGACGATCAGCTCCGGCGCCGGCGGGCCGCAGCGAGACCGGCCACGCCCGCCAGCGCGAGCGCGCCGGGGGTGGGAACGGTCTGGAACCGGTTGTAGGCCGAGTAGCCGGGGTTGGCCGCAGCGGGAGAGCCGAACCCGGGGTTCCCGCCGCCGTTGAGCGCGGGCGAGGCCGGGATCGACTCGTTGGAGAGGAAGCCCGAGTCGGAGGTGTAGGCGACGAAGAAGTCGACCACATCACCGGGGCCGATCCCAAGCGCAGCCAGCGGGATCGCGTAGCCCGTGGCGCTCGTGATGACCGGGTTCGTGCCGTCGAAGTTCACGAAGTTCAGCGGCCCCGGGGTGAGCTCGAACTCAACCGTGCCGAACCCGGCAGAAACCACGCCCCAGTCAGGGAGGAAACCCGCGGGGAAAGGATCGTCGCCGTCGACGCTGAGGTTCGAGAGCGCGCGGCGTGAGCCGTCGCCGTTGTCGTTCATCGTGGCGTCGGTGAAGCCACCGGCGCGGGTATCGAGGAAGATGGCGACGAGGTCATTCAACCCGCCACCCGGCGCGAACCGGATGTAGAGATTCGCGTTGTCGGAGTCGAAGGAGATCGACCCTGCCCCGACGGTGCCGCCGAAGCCAGCGCCGCCGCCGTTGGCGTAGTTGAAGGTGCCGATGGTGTTGCCCGGAGTGGTGTCGACATGCGTGAGCGCGGGAACCGCGAACACGGACGACGGCACGATCGCGAGCGCCGCAACCGAAACGACGAGTTTCATAACTGCTCTTCCTCCTGCTTGGCTCCCATCCCGGTCAGGGGTGTCGGGAGCGGTGGTGTCTCTTCTCTTCCGTTGACGGTTTCAGCCGCTCTCCGAGCGATCTCGGTAAAGCGGTTCACTCTATTCTGACCCAGAATCTGGCGTCGTCAACGCGATTTCCTTACCGGATGGTGCGGAAGGGCCGCGCAGACTGAACGGTATTTGTTTGGGTCGTGCGCCATGACCGCTCTTCGGGCTCGGCCCCGACCGCGGGAACCCGTCCGCGGGGAGCCCGGGAAGGCCTCTGGTCGGTGCGGAAAACGAACGACCCCGGGTCCGAAGACCCGGGGTCGTCAAGTGGTCAGATCGACCGTTCCGATTCAGGCCCGATTGGGCTGAGTCAAAGCGGGATTACTCGATCTCAGACTCGAAGGCCGCAGTGGGCACCTCGATGTCCTTGGCGCCGCCGCCGTCACCGACCGTCGGCTCGCTCGCGGGCGGAGGAGTCGTCTCGCCGGCCTCGGGCTCAGCAGCGTAGAGGCGGAAGGCGAAGTCGCGCGGCTCGCCAGCCAGGCCCGGGTGCTCGACCTGGGTGAAGTCCTGGAAGCCCGCGAGGAAGATGTTCTTGTACTGGCCCTGGGTGATGTTGATGTGGCACTCGCTCTTGCGCTTGAAGAGCCAGGTGGCCCGCTCGAAGGGGGTGCCGACGCCGATGGTCGCCATGGCGAGCCAGTAGTTCTGGCCGCCCTGCAGGACCACGCCGGGGCAGGTGAAGGAGAACTTGTAGACCGGCAGGCCGTCAAAGGTGAGCGGGATGCCGGGAATGCCCTCGGAGGGCGGGACGCTGTACAGCGGCATCACATCGGCGCCCGTGAGGGTGATGGAAGCCGGCTTGACCGGGCTGTCGCAATCGTTGTTGTAGATCTCCATGAAGGCGCGGGTCACATCGCAGTTGGTCGCCATCCAGGCCTCGATGCGGCAGACCTCGATGTCCTTGCCCGGGGGAACCTGGAAGTTATCGACGGCGCGAGAGCCGAAGATGATCCCGTTGGCGAAAGCGATCGACGAGAGGCCGGAGGTGTCGAAGTCGCTGTTGTCCTTCAGCAGCCAGCAGCACTTGCCGCAGACGCGGAAGTTGAAGTCGGTGCAGATACCGAAGTTGGTGCCGGTCTGGTCGACATCGGTCCAGCTCGGGAAGCCGAAGGCGGCGGCCTGGTACTGGCCCTGGACGCCCTGGACGACCCCGTTGTTGGAGGTCAGCCAGTAGTAGAGCCCCTTGCCGATGCCGACGGGGTTCACCCACAGGCGGCGGTAGCCGTACTCAAAGAGGTCGATGGAGAAGCGGAAGCGGTAGTGGGTGAAGCCGGCGAGCGCGCCACCGAGCTGGCCGAGGTTCGTCACCGCAGGATTGGTGAACTCGGGCCAGGCGAGGGCCGCGGGGCGACCGTTGCAGTCGTCATAGATGCGAAGGGCGACCACGGGATCGACAACGCCGAAGATGGCCATGTCGAGCTCGATCGACTCGATCCAGTAGCACTTGCCGAACTTCAGGAAGAAGTCATCGGCCACCAGCGCCTGGAAGGACGCGTGGGGGACGACGAGCTCCTGGGAGTTCAGGCCGCTGACAAAGTCGGGCAGGCCGTTGTCCCACCAGGCGCGGCACTCGGCCGGCACATCCGAGGCGCGGTTCTGGACGGTCTCGAAAGCGCCGTCGAGCGACCCGATCTGGGTGAGGGACATGGGGGGCAGGTTCCTGGCGGTGTTGCCGGCGAACGCGACGCCAGCAGCAGCGGTCAGGCCCAGCAGGGCTGAAGTCAGACACTTGACAGAACGCATACTCAGTTCTCCCTTTCTCGTGGTTGCGGAGGAAACCGCTCCTCCTGGCTCCTGGAACACACACTCCCGGCACACAACCGGGTCAGGACGGCCTCGGGTTTCCTCCCGCCGTCCACGAAACGGTCTCCGTGCTCACCCACGGACCCCGCATCGTGACCGTCCGGGCCGGATCGGCCTGAGGTCGGAGGCCACGGGTTCGATCGCCCGACGCGCGGGGCCAATGCACATGGCCTCCCGCGACGGATCTTCGAACACTAAACCTCCATTGGGTACATACATGACGATGGCGCGGGGGGCAATCGAGCCGGGCTCTTTTCGGGCTCAACTGCACCAAATCCTGACGGGGATTCAGGCCGATTCCCACGACTTCCGGCGGTTGCGATTTCGACAATCACTTGTCATTGATCGCTTTGCGCACAGAATCCGCGCGCGATCATCCAATCTGATTACGCGCATCCGCGCACCACGGGATCGCGCGCCGCCGAAGCACCTCATTCTTCTGCTCGACACCCCCGCCGGCGCGCCCAAACCGAGCACTCCGCCCCAGGTCTAATGTTCCCCATCTTCACGCAACCGCGCGCGCCGCGGCCACCAGGATCATCGCAAGTGATGAGCGCCGGCGCCGCGCACCGTGCACCGAGGCCCCCCTCCGCGAAGAACGCGCCGAACTTGCGCAGCAGCATGACTTTCTGCTTGGAACTCCCCAGAATCGGGGGTAGGATCGACCCGATCGGACTCTGCACAGGGTCTCCGATCGGGTGGATCAATCTGGGTGCCTCGGTCAACGGTTCGGCGATGTCAGTCGCGCTGCACAGGGGCGGCGGCCGGTCCCGTTTGATCGATGCGGAGGAGTCAACGATGTCGTTCGCATCTGGGCTGTGTGTGCGCCCGGTCCGGGCTCTCGGGAGCCGGGGCGCCTTCCTCTCATTGGCGCTGGCGACGATGGCGGTCGCCGGGGCCGCCGCTCGGGCGACCACGCTCGATGTCAACTCCGTCGGCACATCGCGGACCAACGGCACGGCGCTGCCGGGGAACATCCCGGCCACCGCGACGGCCGCCGCGCTGCCCGCCGGCGACCGGGTGATCATGACCGGGGGGCTGACCTCCATCACCCGCCAGACCTGGACCGGAGCGTCGCTGACCGGGATCCGGTTCAACTTCTCGGGCGACATCCTCGACGGCGTGAAGGACGGCGACGATGTGCGCTTCATTTACGACATGACCGTGACCGCCTCGTCAGGGGTCATCTCGTGGATCGTCCGCGGGAGCGCCGCGGCCCCGCCCGCGCAAGGGTTCACGATCACCCAGAACGGAACCGCCTTCGCCGGCGGAGAGCGCATCACCGGCGAGTTCGGGCGCACCTTCACCAACACTTCCACGATGACCGGTGACTATTCGATGCAGCTGGACATCAACTGGCTCAGCACCAGCGACCCCAACGCGACCCTGCAGATCGTCATCCACGAGGCCCAGGTCCACCTGCCCTCGCCGGGAGCGCTGCCGCTGCTTGCCCTCGCGACGCTCGCCACCGCCCGTCGGCGCCGGTCGGGGGGCTGAGCTGGTCCATCAGGAACTCCGCGTCCTCAGGAAGCGCGGCGAGAAGAGGCCACGGTGTGCGGACCGTGGCCTCTTTTTCATTCCCGGTGCAGGTCGAGCGCCACCACGGCCCAGAACCGACCGGACTCGTCCGGGTAGCGGTCGATCTCGCTCCATCCCTCCCGCGCATGGGCGGCGAGAGAGCGGGCATTGTCGGCGTTGATCTCGGTCACCGACCAGTCGAACGCCTCGCGCATCTGGCGGGCCTGGGACCGGTACATCGCGCCGAGGAGCCCCTTCCCGCGGTGCTCGCGGGCCACGCAGACCTGGCCCATGACGAAGTACCGGTGCGCGGCGATCGGCTTGCCGTGGAGTGGCGTCGATTCGAACCGGGCGAACATCGGCGAGAGGTCGGGCGCCAACGGTGCGTGCCGAGGGAGCGTCACCAGCGCGTAGCCCACCACCTCGGTCCCCGCGCGGGCCACGGTGTGGGGCCACGGAGCGTTCATTTCTCGGAGCGACTCAAGGGAATGGCGGAGCGACAGGAACCCCTGCGACAGCCGCTCCGACTTCGAGAGCGCCGAGTGGTGGTTGGAGGCCTGAAGGGAGAGGATCGCGCGAAGATCGTCGTCGCTCTTGGCCGGGCCGACCTCGAAAGGGGGCGCAGGGTGCATTGGAAGAGCCAGGAACCCCGACGCCGCGTCCGTCTCCGGCTCAGAACTCCCGGAGCCGGGCGACTCACTCGCCGGGCGCTCGACCCCTCTCAACCGCGGCGGTGCCGCGAGCCAGGCCAAAGCGGGTGATCGGACTTGAACCGACGACATTCACGTTGGCAACGTGACGCTCTACCACTGAGCTACACCCGCGTTGTCTCCGCCGGGCGGGCCGGGCGGGCTCACAAAAGTATTTCGACCGGGGCTCGGTGTCAATGGAGGGGCTCGAGTCGTCCTGCCGCCGGGTGGGGTCCGGGGGCGCTCAGGGCGACGCCAGTGCCGCCTTTGATGTCGGGCGGGCCAGCTCGATGGCCCCGAGAACCTGATCCGCGGTGTACGCGTTGGACATCCAGGGCTCGGTGGAGCCCGGACCCAGGACCACCAGCAGCGGGATCCCGGTCTGGCCGAACGAGCGCAGCTTGTCCCACCCGGGGGCACGGGTGCTGGTGAGGTCCACCTTCACCATCACCACGCCCGGCCCTTCGAGCACCGACTTCACGGGCTCGACATTCAAGACGGCGGCCTTCAGGGCCTTGCAGTTCAGGCACCACTCCGCGGTGAAGTCCATCACGACCACCTTGTTCGCCTCCGCCGCCCGGCGGAGAAGCGATTCGGAGTAGTCGACCCAGGTCGTGGTGATGAGGGCGCCGGACTCGCCGGCCTCGGCCCGGGCGGCAGCCTGCTTGGCGTACTCCTCGCTGGCCTGGGCGGTGGTGTTCCACGCGGCAGAGAGGCCCCCCGCCGCGATCACCAGCCCGATGGCCAAAAAGACGGCGCGGGGCGCGGGCTTGCGGGTGATCTGGAAGGTGCGCAGGGCGAGCCATCCGCCCGCGAGCGTGCCGAAGATGGCGACCACCCACCAGTGCAGCCGTTTGGCGAGATACGGGTGGTCCTGCACCAGCGCGACGAGCCCGGAGCCGACGAAGTACGCCGCCGCCGCCAGCAGAAGCAGCCCCATGACCTGCTTCACCAGTTCCGAGGCCGGGCCGGTGCGGGGGAGGCGCTCCACCCACTGCGGCCGGGCGGCCAGCACGAAGTACGGGAGCGCCATCCCCACGCCGAGGGCGGCGAAGATGACGACGGTGGCCGTCGGGCCGAACGCCGCCGAAGCGGGGATGAGCGCCCCGGCAACGAACCCAAAGCAGGGAAGCCCCAGGACCGCGGTCATGACGCCGAAGAGGAAGGATCCGCCCGGGGACTCGGCCTGCGGGTTCACCGCGTAGACCGCCTGGGGCAGGTTGATCGTGAACAGCCCCATGATCCCGACGCCCATCGCGCCGATCAGCAGGCCCAGCCCGGTGGTGATCCACCAGATGCCAAAGACGCGGGAGGGATCGACCAGCGACGCCACCGAGGCCGCCAGGACGCCCAGGAGCAGCCAGAAGCCCACCACTCCCGCCGCCATCCACGCGCCGAGGATGAGCGTCTTGCGGGGCGAGCCCGCGCCCTTGGTGAGCGTGAGGATCTTGATGGGGATGACAGGGAGCACACAGGGCGTGAGGTTCAGGATCAGCCCGCCCAAGGCCGCCAGCAAGGCCAGAACGACAAAGCCGAGCGGCCCCGTCAGCCCGCCCAGTGAGACGCCGAAGCCCCCCGCGCCCCCCCCCCCCCCACCCCCC
>DOJA01000005.1:0-868 GCA_003511945.1 Phycisphaerales bacterium
GCGGGTGGTGACACCCCCCCCACGAGGCCCGCCGGGGGCAGGGGCGTCAGCCCGAACCAGCGCGACATCACCCAGCGCCCGAGATAGATCACGGGCGTGAGCGCCACCGCGATCACGAACTTGAGGATGTACCCGGTCAGCGCCGTGCGCACCACGAACGAGAAGGGGGCCGACTCCCCGCCCGTCAGCGACTGCGCCACCTGGAAAAAGAGGATCGTCACCACGAACGAATCGACCAGTTGCGACACCACCGTGGAGCCGGTCGCGCGGAGCCACACCATCCGCCCGCCGGTCAGGCGCTTGGCGACGCCGAACAGCACGATGTCCAGCAGCGACCCGACCAGGAACGCCCCCAGCGACGCCAGGTACATCAGCGCCGCCGAGCCGAAGATGTTCTCGAAGGACGCGCCGGTCGCGGTGCCGGGGATCCCCTCCAGGATCGGCAGCGCCCGCGCGATGGAGATGAGCACGAACGCCACCGCGCCCATGACGAACGCGATCGCCACCGCTCGGCGGGCGCCGCGCTGGCCGTAGTACTCGTTCAGCAGGTCGGTCAGCAGGAAGGTGATGGGGAACGCCAGCATGCCCGCGGTGTGCTCGACGGGCAGCGTCCGCCCGTCGCCCAGGGGGATGTCGAACCTGAACAGTTTGACCCCGATGACATTGGCCGCCAGCAGCGCGGTGACGAACAGCCCGCTCAGCCACAGGTAGACCCGCTGCTGGATCGAGAACTCGTGCGGGGCTGTGTGTCGGGGTTCGGGCATAGGGGGCGAGTGCTCGAGTGCCGAACGGTTCGCTCGCACCGCGGCGACGGATTCTATGAGCCCCGCACAGAATGACCTCCAACTCCTCGGTGGGACGGGCGGCC
>DOJA01000005.1:991-2096 GCA_003511945.1 Phycisphaerales bacterium
GACGGGCGGCCCGCCCGTCTCTCGCGCCCATCGTTGAGTCATTCCGTGAGCGACACAAGGTCACGCCCACGGCATCTCGGTCGTTCCGGGTGGCGGACAGCCGGGGGCCGGTGGGGGGCAACCCGGGGGGCAACCCGGGGGGCAAGCCGGGGGGTGCATGCCGGGGGGTGCTATCCTCAGCCGAGCATGACCACCGCCCTGAATGTGCCCACGACCGAGTTCGAAAAGGTCGATCGCTGCGCGGGGCTCGACCACCGTCCGCGCGTCCTGCTGGGCAAGATGGGGCTCGACGGGCACGACCGGGGCGTCAAGGTCATCGCTCGCGCCCTGCGCGACTCGGGGGTGCATGTCATCTACTCCGGGCTGTGGCAGACGCCCCGCTCGCTGGCCATCAGCGCCCGCGACGAGGACTGCGATGTCATCGCCGCGTCGATGATGTCCAACTCGCACCTCGTGCTGGGGCCTCGTCTCGTCGAGGGCCTCCGCGCCGTCGGGCGCCCGGACCTGCCCGTGCAGATGGGCGGCATCATTCCCCAGAACGACATCCAGGCCCTTCTGGACGCCGGCGTGCGCCGCTGCTTCACCACCGGCGTCGGGCTGCTGGACATCGTCGAGGCGGTCAGGAGCGAGGTGCGCCCTCTCGCCCAGCGCGCGAGCGGACACCCGATCGCGCAGCTCGCGCGGGACATCTCACTGGCGCATCTGGGGCGCCCGCTGCGGGCGGACGCGAACCGTCGGCGCCCCGCGCGCGTCGTCGGCGTGACCGGCTCGCCCGGCGCGGGCAAGAGCACGATCGTCGCGGCTCTCGCCTCCGAGCACTGTCGGCGGGCCGAGCAGGACGCCTCCCTCGGACGGGCCGCGGTCGTCGCCTTCGACCCCATGTCGCCCATCACCAGCGGCGCCCTGCTGGGCGACCGGCTGCGGGTGGACTTCAACCGGCTCGAGGAGTCCGTCTTCTACCGCTCCCTCGCCATCACCGGCGAGGACTACCACGCCCTCGACGACATCATCACCCTCATCGGCGGCGCCGGACCCATCCCCGGCGCGCCCGCGGGCTCGCTCCTTTCCCGACCGATCGACCTGCTCTTCGTCGAGACCGTCGGCG
>DOJA01000005.1:2258-2744 GCA_003511945.1 Phycisphaerales bacterium
TTCGTGTGCAACAAGGCCGACCATCACGGGCAGAACGAACTGATGCGCGACCTGCGCGACATCGCCGGACGCCGCGCCGTCATCGAGTCCGTCGCCACCCAGGGCCGGGGCATCCCCGAGTTGTACGAGGCGCTCACCTCGTGAGCGCGGCTGCCGGCGCGGCGCGCTTCGCGCTGCTCGACGCGAACCCGCTGCGCGCGCCCGGGCTCTCGCTCCCGGACCTTCCCGCGGCGCCCTCCTGCCCCGTGGTGTGGAGCGGCTCCCTCGCCGACGATCCTTTCGCCCGCGACCTGGCCACCTGGGGCCCGCGCGGCTGGTCGGCGCTGAACGATTGGTGCGACGCCATCGCGCCGCCCCTTGCCGCCGCCGGACGGCGCGTCCTGCTCCGCCCGCACGCGCGCCATGTCCTCAGCGATGTCCAGCGCTGCCTCCGCTTCCTTGACCAGCGGGCCGGAGCCCCCTTCGCCCTCGCGCTCGAGCCCGCGG
>DOJA01000005.1:2815-3105 GCA_003511945.1 Phycisphaerales bacterium
CGCCCTCGCGCTCGAGCCCGCGGCCCTCTTCGAGCCCACCATGCTCAGCCACGCCGACGATCACCTCACCCGCATCGTCTCCTTCCTCGCCCCCCGCGCCGAAGTCATCATCCTGTCCGACGCGGCCCTCTCCCCGGCCACGCCCGACGACGAGAGCGCCCCCGTCCGCCGCCCCCCCCTCGGGCAGGGCGCGCTGAACGAGCCGCTCCTTCGCGCCCTCTTGAACGAACACCTTTCCCCCGGCGTCCCGATCATGCTCTAGCATCCCTCCCGAAACCCGAAACCCGAAA
>DOJA01000157.1 GCA_003511945.1 Phycisphaerales bacterium
TGCGCCCGCCCCCGCGGGGTATCATCCGCCCCGTGGCGGGTCCGCGACGATCCTCACGACTGGCCGCGGTGCTCATGGCGCTGTGCTTCCCGCTCGGAGGTCTCGCCGCGCCGCCCCGCCTGCCCTATCGGGTCCTGGTCGTCCACACCTTCTCGCCCGCGGTCCTGTACACCGCCGCGCAGTTGAAGGGCATCCGCGGAGCGCTCGAGGAGTCTCTCGGGGGCGCCCCGCTCATCCTCCTTGAAGAGTCGCTCAGTCTGAGCGACAACCCCAACTCCGACCAGGCCCGCATCATCCGGGACCTGCTCGAGCTGCGCTATGCGGGCGAGCAAATCGACCTGGTCATCACCACCGACACCGCGGCCCTGGGGCTGATCGTCGCTCCGGAGTGGCGATTCCTCCCCGGCGTCCCCATCGTCTTCTCGGCGGCCTTTGCCGTCCCCGACGCCGCCCGAGCGCCCGGCGCGCTCGTCACTGGCGTCACCGAACAGATCGACGGCGAAGGCACGATCGCGCTCGCCCGCCGGCTCTTCCCCGCGACGCGGCGCCTCGTCCTGCTGGGGCGATCCGGGCAGCACTCGGACCGTCTTGAAGCCAGCGTCCGGGCCGCCGCCGGCGCGTGCGACCCGCCGCTCGCCTGCGACACCATCTCCGGCCTTGGCGAACCGGAGCTCCACGCGCGCCTCGCCGCGCTCCCGCAGGAGGCCGCCGTGGTCTACCTGTCCTACTTCCCCGAGTTCGCCTGGCGCCAAGTGGACTCGTCTGTCCTGCCCGCGCTCACCCAGGCCTCCTCCCGGCCCGTCTTCGCGCTGTTCGATGTCTACCTCGGCAGCGGCGTCCTGGGCGGGCGCGTCGCCAGCGGGTTCGAGTACGGGAAGCGCGCGGGCCAGATGGCCGGCGCCATCCTCGCCGGAACCCCGATCGATTCCATCCCCATCGAGGAAGGCCCCAACCCCGCCATCTTCGACGCCCGCGCGCTCGACCGCTGGAACATCCCCCGCTCTGCGCTCCCGCCCGACGCGATCATCCGCTTCCAACCCCCGCCCTTCTGGGAGGCGCACCGCACCGCCTTCATCGTCGGCGCGGCGCTCCTGGGCGTCGGGCTGCCTCTCACGAGCGCGTTCGCCCTCCTCTGGCGGCGCGCCAGCCGCGCCAATCTGATGCTCCGGGGCAGCGAGGAGCGCTTCCGCGCCCTCAGCGAGAATGTCCCCGGCGCGCTGTTCACCTGGGTAAGTGCGCCCGACGACCAGCGCACCGGCGAACAGATGAGCCCCTATCTCGACACGCTCATCGGGCCCCGCAACGCGGCGCTGGTGCGGGAGCGCTACAACGCCATCTTTGAACTCATCCACCCGGCCGACCTCCCCAGGGTCCGCGAGGTCGGCGCCGCGGCCCGCGCCGCGCCCCGGGTCTTTGACTGCGAATACCGCATCCGCACCGACGCGGGCGACTACCGCTGGGTGCGGGGCGTCTCCGCCCCCATTCCGCTCGGGGACGGGCGCATCCGCTGGCACGGAATGCTGCTCGACATCTCCGGCGCCAAACAGGCCGAGCAGTCCCTGCGCGACAGCGAGGCGCGCCTCCGCGCCCTGACCGACAGCGTCCCCGGCGCCGTGTATCAGTCCATCCGCCACGCCGACGGCTCCCGCACGCTCACCTTCGCCAGCAAGGCCTACGAGCGCGTGATGGGGCGCGCGCCGGTGTTCGCCCGACAACCGCCAGACGAGGTCCGGCTCCCCTACCACCCGGGCGACGCGCCCCGCCTCCGCGAGGCCTTCGCCTCGACATCCGCCCCCGGGCCGGTCGATGTCGATGTCCGGGTTCTCAACTACGACCAGTCCTACCGCTGGATCAAGATCCGCGCGAACCCCACCCCGCTCCCGGACGGGGATGTCCTGTGGGACGGCGTCATCCTCGACATCGACCGCGCCAAGCGCACCGACCTCATGCTCGAGGGTTTCGCCGAGGTGCTGCGACGCGCCGCGCTCGACGAGCCGATCGACTCCGCCATGGGCGGGCTCGCGCTGGCCCTCGAACGGAACATCGACGACTGCCGCGCCATCATCAGCACCTTCGACGCGGAATCCTCCACTCTGAGCGCGCTGGCCGCCCCGGGCTTCTCGCCCGGCGCCCTTGCCGCCATGCAGCGGATGCCCGTCCCGGACGGCGCCGGGTGCTGCGGCGATGCGATCGCCCAGCGCGCCCTCATCGTCGCCCACGATGTCACCACCCATCCGTCCGAGCAGGCGCTCATCCCGTTCCTGAGGGACCAGGGCATCGCTGCCTTGTGGTCGCAGCCCGTCTTCGCCCCCGGCGGCGCCATCATCGGCACGCTCGCCGTCTGCCACCCCCGGCCGCACACCCCCACCGAGACCGAGCGGGCCGTCGCCGCCCAGGCCGCCCACCTGGCGGGCATCGTCTTCGCCCGGCTCCGCAACGAGCAGAACCTCCGCACCAGCGAGGAGCGCTTCCGCCTCATGGCCGAGTCCGTCGAGGATGTCTTCTGGCTCCACGAAGCGCCCACCGGACGAATGCTGTTCATCAGCCCTTCGTTCGAGGCCATCTGGGGACGCCCGCCCGCCACGCTCTTCCCCGACTGCTCCGCCTTCGTTGACTTCATCCACCCTGACGACCGGGATCAGACGATCCGCATCATCCGCGGCTCATTCACCGGGTTCGACACCGAGTACCGCATCCTCCGACCCGACGGCACGATCCGCTGGATCCACGACCGCGCCCGCCCCATCCGCGGGCGCGACGGGCGCGTCGAGTATGTCGCGGGCATCGCCCAGGACATCACCCTCCGCAAGCGATACGAGGACGAACTCCGCGAGTTCGGGCTCGCCCAGCGCCTTCTTCTCGAGGAACTCGACCACCGCGTCAAGAACTCACTCGCGGGGCTGCTCTCGCTGATCACCCTGACCGCGGGCAGCAAGCCCACGGTCCCTGAGTTCGCCGCCGCCATCAGCACCCGCGTCCGCGCCATGTCCGCCGCCCACTCGCTCCTCTCGCGCGGACAGTGGCGCCCCGTCGACCTCCGCGAACTCCTGCTGGCCCTGGTTCCCGACGACGCCGCCCCGCGCTTCGCCGTCCGCGGCCCCACCGTGCCGGTCCCCGCTCGACAAGTCACCGCCCTGGGCATGGTGTTCCAGGAACTCATCACCAACGCGCAGAAGCACGGCGCCCTGACCGGCCCCCGCGGCACGATTGCTGTGGAATGGGGCTATGACCCCGCCCCCGAGCGCGCCCCGGCGCTCGTCATCGACTGGTCCGAGTCCGGCGGCCCCGCACCAGACCCATCGCCCATCCCCGGGGTCGGCGAGTCCCTCCTGAGAGGGCTCGTCACCTTCGAGCTCGCGGGCCAGATCACCCTGAGCTACCCGCCCCTCGGCGCGCGTCATTGCCTCCGGGCCGCCCTCGACCACGACGCGCCCCAGAACGGGGTCCACCCCGCCATCCTCCGCGCCGCGCCGGCCCGGCTCCACGAACCCGCGGCCCAACCCGCGCCGCAACCCGCGCCGCAGCCCGCGCCGCAGCCCGCGTAGAGCGCGGCAGACGAGGCGGCCCGCCATCAGGAACGCTCACGCACGGACGCCCGATCGTCTGCGCCCGTGCGCACCGGAGCGGCCCGTCCCTGGCCCGCCCCCCGCCCCC